>DASRAY010000153.1:0-20466 GCA_035637935.1 Sphingomicrobium sp. | reverse complement strand
GTCAACCGCAACGCCGCGATCATCCGGGCCATCGTCACGCTCGCCGAGACGCTCGGCATGGACACCTGCGCCGAGGGCGTCGAGACGCACGACGACCTGCAGCTGATCCGCGAGCTCGGGGTGAGCATGGTCCAGGGCTATATCTTCGGCCGTCCTGCGGACAACGAGACAGCCCGCGAGCTCGCCAATAAGGTCACCCTCGAAGCCGACGGCTATAAATGCATCCGCGAGCCGCGGCACCGGCTGATGCGCCGCGCCATCACTTGCATCGACGGCGAAACGGTCGAGGTGAAGCTCCAGAACATCAGCTCGATGGGCGCGCTGGTCGATTGCCCTATCGCGGTTGCTCCGGGGGACACGATCGTCATCGACATCGTCGGAGTTGGCCCAGTCCAGGGCCTCGTGCGCTGGGCCCAGTCGGGCAAGTTCGGGCTTCAGTTCGGCGACCTGTTCGACCTCGGCCGCCTCGCCGCGAAGAAAGAGCGCCGCACCGAACCCCGCCCGTGGTACGTCGAGCGCCGGACCGCGGGCTGAGCGCGTAAAAAGAGCGCCGGGACATGCCCGGCGCTCCTCTTCTATCGACCGTCAGTTACCTGCGGTTGATGTCGATGTCGCGGATGTAGCCGCGCGCGTCAACGTCGCACTTAAACGACAGGTCGGCCGCCTGGGCGTAGCCGTAGCCGAGCGCGCCATAGGCGCCAACGCCGTACGGGCTGTAGCCGTTGTAGGCGACCCGCCCGCTGCTCGCGAGACCGCGGACGCGCACGCCGGTCGTGGTCGGCGTCACCCGCGTGACGCTGAGGACTCGGGCGTTGGTGCCGCTGCTCAGGCCGAAAAGCTGGCCGATGATGCCGCCGACACCGTTGGTGTTACGATAATAGAGACGGTTCTGGACTGCGGCGGTGCACTGCTGTGCGAGCGCCGACGTGTTCATGCCGTAGCTCTGATAGCCGTAGCCGTACTGATTGTAGGCGTAGGGGTTCTGATACCCATACTGATACTGAGCGGCCGACGGGGCTGCAGTCGCGAGCGCCGCCAAACCAGCACCTCCAATCAGGAACATCTTGATCATACGCATGGCTTGTCTCCTCCTTTTCGAGAAGCCTTCGCCGGGTACAACGATTGAGAGGTTGCGGGCGCATCGGCGTTCGTCGCCGGGAAACGGCAGTTCGTCGCGCTACGGTGAACCGTAAGTGAATGATTTAGCGGGGGGAAAAGAAGGCCCGCCGCGGTGTGAACAGGTCGGCGGGCCTTCTCCACTCAGGGATTCTTGCGCGGCCCCTAACCGCACTCGACTCGCAAAGGGGTCAGCGAGCCGGTTCTGCGAGACTCCCATGGCAAGGGGAGCGAGGGCAACGCCCGAGTCCGGGCTTGTCCCGGTCCGGCACAGCGCCTGAAGCGTGTCACCGCAGCGACGGAAGAGAAGGAAATCAAGGACGGCAGTGAAACGGCTGGAACGCAATTAACCTGGGTGAATTCTCCGGTGCGTGGCCGAAGAGGATTCCCCAGTCATCGCCAACATGCGGGCGCGCGCCGAACAATGCCGCCGCCTCGCCGAGGCGCTGACCGACCGGGGCGCTGCTGCCGTGCTGCTGAAGATGGCCGCGGAGGTCGAGGCGGACATCGCCCGGCTCGAGGGCGAAATTCCCCATCCCATGCCGCCGGCGCCGGGCGACTAGCCCGGCCTCAGTGCGCCGCCTCGGGCTCGCGCGCGGCGGGCTCGTTGCCGCCGACGAGGTCGTCGAACAAGGCGCGATAGTGGATCATCGCCTGGCGGAGGTCCTCGGTGCCGGCGTCCCCGCGCTCGTGGCGCACGGCGATGTCGTGAGCCGTCCGATAATGGTCGACGACCGCCGGGTGATCGACCGAGATGTCCCCGGCCCGCCGCTCGAAATCGCTGACCGGGTAGCCGCGTGCCGTCATGACTTCGCCGAGCAGCGCGTCGGCGAACGCCACGGCGCGCGGCGGGTCGTCGACGAAGCGCGCCTGGACCTCGCCCCAGCGCGCCACGAACTTCTCGCGCTCGATGCGGTCGAGCGGACGGATGTCGAGCTTGTCGACCCGCTTCTCACGCTCGGCGAGCTCGGCCTCGGCCTTGCCGCGATCGCCGGTGGTTTCCAGCGCATGTTCATATTCGCGCCCGAAATGCTGCTTGAGATGCTCGGAGCGCCGGCGGCGCGACACGACGAAGACGGCGATCGCCACCACGGCGACGACCAGGATGGCGAGGACGATCAACGCGGACTGGCTCATGCTTTCCTCCGACGGTGAAATTGCCTGGCACCAACGAACGAGGCGCCGCCGAAGGTGCAGCGAAACGTGCGATTTTCCCGCAGCTTGCCGCACGGCCGCCGGTGTGCGAGGTTCGCTCCGACAGGGGACGAAGCGTATGCGTAGGGCCTTGCCGGCGCTGGCGATGCTGCTGTTGTTCGCGGCGCCTGTCGCCGCGCAGGTCATGGTGCCGACCACCGACCCGTTCGCCGGCAGCGAGGCCGAGGACAAAATCCTTCCCAAGACCAGCTACCCGCTCGGGCGGTCGGATATCGTCGCCCGGCAGATGGTGCTCGGGCTGCGGCTCGAGCGCGTTCAGCGCGATCTTTGCGCCGAGCTCGGCTGCCTGATGATTATCAACGAGTCGAAGAACTACGAGGTGACCGCCTTCTACGCCCAGACCGCGGGCGCCGACGGGAAGGCCGAGTGGAGCTCCAACCAGTTCGGCCAGCCGCTCTATCCCAGGCGCGCGACCTGGCGCTTCAAGACCGGCGGCCCTGGAACTTGCGACGTCCCGGTCCGGTTCGTGATGCGCAACCGCAAGACCAGGGAAGTCGTCCAGTTCGAGACCCGCACCAGCCTGTGCAGCGGGCCGCACAACGATTCGCTGGTGCGGATCCGGGCCGTCGTTCCCGAGGTTCGGGTCGAGGGCTAGCCGAGCCTCGGAACGGTGGCTTACCCGTTCCCCGCGGATTAGCCGACCGCTGTTCGATTCAGCTCGCGACCTGTGTTAAGGCGCCGGCGTGCCGGATTGCGGCGCGGGCGCATTGCGCCGCGCAGGCAAGGGGGCGTGCACATGACAAACACCCTTCAACTCTTGGCCGGCTCCGCGATCGTCCTCGCGCTGGCGAGCTGCGGCGGCAAATCCGGCGACAACGGCAATGCCGCCGGGGCCAATGCCGCGGTCGCCAGCACCGGCAATGCGACCGGCTCGGCCACGGCACCCGCGGCTGCCCAGTCCGCGCCCGCCGCGGCGCCGGTCGACCCGAACGAGAAGCGGATGGCGATCGAGGCGCTGCCCGTCGCCCAGGCCGGGCCCGGGGCCATCGTCGGCAAGATGCACATGATCCGCTCGGCCAGCGGCATCGAGACCGACGGGATCGGCGGCGGCTGCATGGTCATCGAGGATCCGGCGAGCAAGGTGTGCCATGCCGACAGCGACTGCAAGGTACCGAAATATATCTCCGCCGCCGGCGGCCCGTGGGCCTATTGCGCGGAGAGCAAATGCTGGATCAAGCCGGCCGACAAGGCGTTCTGCTGGAAGTCGCGCTATTCGACCCCGCCGACGCCCTTCCAGGTCGGCAAGCCGCAGTCGACGCCCGAGGTCAAGCTCGCGAGCCTCCCCGCCCAACTGCTCCAGGGCCCGGCCAAGAACCAGGTCCGGGCGCGGGTGATCGCCTGCCTCAACGGCAAGTTCGGCGCGGTCGAAGCGCCGCCGTGCGCCGGCGGAAAGGGCAAGCGGTCCGATTCGATCGGCGAGGCGAAGACCTTCACCCGCTGAACAAAGCGGCCCGGCGCAAGACGCAGCGCCGGGCCGCTCGTTCGGCACCACTCGCCTGCTCGCCAAGCGAGCAAGGGAGGGCGAGCTTCTCGGCCTCGCTTATGGCGCACCGACCCGCCGGTAGGAAAGTGCCTAGAAGGCTTCGGCGGGAATCTTCATCACGGTTTCGGCGCCCGCCTCGATCTTGCGGCGCAGCGCCGAGGTCATCGGCAACTCGCGCAGAGCGAAGAAGCGCGCGGTCGCCAGCTTGGTCTCGTGGAACGCGCGATCCTCGGCCCCCTCGGCCAGCGCGCGCGTCGACGCGGCGGCCATCTTGAGCCACATCCAGCCGAGGCTGACCAAGCCCAACAGCTCCATATAGGCATAAGCGCCCGCGCCGGCGTTGTCGGGGTCGGCCGGAGCGTTCTGCGCGAGCCACATGGTCGCCTCCTGGAGGTCACCGATCGCTCGGCTCATTTCGCCCAGCAGCGGCTTCAGGGTCTCGGAATGCGACGCGTCCGCGACGTCGCTCGACAGCACCTGGAAGAAGGTGCGGATCGCGCGGCCGCCGTCCTTGGGGAGCTTGCGGCCGACCAGGTCCATCGCTTGGATGCCGTTGGTCCCCTCGTAGATCTGGGTGATCCGGGCGTCGCGCACGAACTGCTCCATTCCATGCTCGCGGATGTAGCCGTGGCCGCCGAACACCTGCTGGGCATTGACCGCAGCATCGAACCCCTTGTCGGTGAGATAGCCTTTGATGACCGGGGTCAGCAGGCCGAGCAGGTCGTCAGCCTGCTGCCGTTCCGCCTCGTCGGGCGAGCGGCGCAGGAGATCGACCTGGAGCGCGCCCCACAGCACGAGCGCCCGGCCCGCCTCGATGTAGGCGCGCGCTTCCATCAGCATTCGCCGCACGTCGGGGTGGACGATGATCGCATCGGCCTTGGCGCCGGCCTCGCGCTCGTCCTCGCGCAGCGCTTTGCCCTGGCGGCGATCCTTCGCGTAGGTCGCCGCATTCTGGTAGGCAACCTCGCCCTGGGCCAGGCCCTGGAGCCCGACGCCGAGCCGCGCCGCGTTCATCATGATGAACATCGCCGCAAGGCCCTTCTCGGGCTCGCCGACCAGCCAGCCCTTCGCGCCGTCGTAATTCATGACGCAGGTCGCGTTGCCGTGAATCCCCATCTTCTTCTCGAGCGCGCCGCAGGAGAGCGTGTTGCGCTCGCCCAGGCTGCCGTCGTCGTTGACCAGGACCTTGGGCACCACGAACAGGCTGATGCCTTTGACGTTGTCCGGCGCTCCGGCGATCTTGGCCAGGACCAGGTGAATGATGTTCTCGGCAAGGTCGTGCTCGCCCGACGAGATGAAGATCTTGGTCCCGGTAATCGCATAGCTGCCGTCGGGGTTGGGCTCGGCGCGGGTCTTGAGGAGGCCGAGGTCGGTCCCGCAGTGCGGTTCGGTGAGGTTCATGGTCCCGGTCCATTTGCCGGTGATCATGGTCGGGACGTACTTTTGCTTGAGCTCGTCCGAGCCCTTGACCAGCAACGAGGCGATCGCGCCCGAGGTCAGCCCCTGGTACATTTCGAAGCTGTGGTTGGCCGACAGGATATATTCGGTAACCGCGGTGCCGACGACCTGCGGCAGGCCCTGGCCGCCATATTCCTCCGGACCGGTGAGGGTCGGCCAGCCGGCTTCGACGAACTGGTCGTACGCCTCCTTGAAGCCGGGCGGAGTGGTAACCGAACCGTCGTCGGCGCGCTTGCAGCCGACCTCGTCGCCGACCTTGTTGAGCGGCGCCAGCACCTCGGCCGAGAACTTCCCGGCCTCTTCGAGGATCGCCTCGATCAGGTCGGGAGTTGCGTTAGCGAAGCCCGGCAGGTTCGCGTAGCGGCCGATGTCGAGGACGTCGTTGAGGATGAACTGGGTTTCGCGGACCGGCGCGGTGTAGGTGGGCATGGCTAACTGACCTCCGTGTCAGCAGTTCCCCTATTGTGCATCCGATTGTGCGTCCAGCAGGGTGTGCAGCCCGTATCTTCAATCTTACATTGCTGCCGAAAGGATTGTTCATGAAGCTGGGAGGATTGCTCGTTGTTGCGGCTGCGGCCGTATCCGGACCCGCCCATAGCGCGCCGCGCACCGAGACGGCCGTGCTCGCCGGCGGTTGTTTCTGGGGCATGGAAAGCGTGTTCGAGCATGTGAAGGGAGTGACGGACGTCGTCTCGGGTTTCGCCGGGGGCAAGGCCGCCGACGCCAGCTACGACAGGGTCAGCTCCGAAGGCACCGGCCATGCCGAGGCGGTGCGCATCACCTACGACCCGGCGCAGGTCAGCTACGCGCAGCTGCTGCAGGTCTATTTCGCCGTCGCGCACGACCCGACGCAGGTCAACCGCCAGGGCCCGGACGTCGGCCCGAGCTACCGCAGCGCGATCTTCCCGCAGAACGGCAGCCAGGCTGCCCAGGCGCGAAGCTTCATCGCCAAGCTCACCGCTGGGCACGTGTTCAAGAAGCCGATCGCGACGAGGATCGAAAGCGGCGGGTTCTATCCCGCCGAGGCCTACCATCAGGATTATGCGCGCAAGCACCCGTGGGAGCCCTACATCGTATTCAACGACCAGCCGAAGGTCGCCGCGCTGAAACGGCAGTATCCGAGCCTTTTCAAGGCATAACGACCGTAAGTCGTTAAAACTTCACATCTTATTCAGGGTGGGGGCGACAAAGGCGGCGCCTCCACCTATATGACGATTCCGAGACGCCAGCCTGGAGCCGGGACATGCTGACGACCCATCCGTTCGACGACGATAAGTTGCACGAAGAGTGCGGCATTTTCGGTATTTGGGGCGCCGACCATGCCTCGAGCTTCGTCGCGCTCGGCCTGCACGCGCTCCAGCATCGCGGCCAGGAAGCGGCGGGCATCACCAGCTTCGACGGGCAGCATTTCCATTCCCACCGGGCGATGGGCCACGTCGCCGGCAATTTCGACCGCGACGACATCGTCCGCAGGCTCGCCGGCCGCTCGGCAATCGGCCATGTCCGCTATTCCACCACCGGCGAATCGGGCCTGCGCAATATCCAGCCGCTCTATGCGGACCTCGCCGAGGGCGGCTTCGCGGTCGCCCATAACGGCAACCTCTCGAACGCGCTGAAAGTGCGCCGGACGCTCAATCGCCGCGGCTCGATCTTTCAGTCGACCAGCGACACCGAGGTCATCATCCACCTCGTCGCGACCTCGCACAACGCGAACAACCTCGACCGCCTGGTCGACGCGCTGAAGCAGGTCGAAGGCGCGTATTCGCTGCTGGTCCTGACCGACGACGGGCTGATCGCCTGCCGCGACCCGCTCGGCATCCGACCGTTGGTGATGGGCAAGCTCGGCGAGGCGACGATCTTCGCCAGCGAGACGGTCGCGCTCGACGTCATCGGCGCGACCTTCATCCGCGACGTCGAGCCGGGCGAGTTGGTGGTGGTCAACGACCGCGGGGTCCGCTCCTTCCGCCCGTTCGAGCACGCCGAAGCGCGACCGTGCATCTTCGAGCATGTCTATTTCTCGCGGCCGGACAGCATCGCCGAGGGGGTGTCGGTCTACGAGGTGCGCAAGGCGATCGGCGCCGAGCTGTCGCGCGAGGCCCCGGTCGAGGCGGACTATGTCGTTCCAGTGCCGGACAGCGGCGTCCCGGCAGCGCTCGGCTTCGCCCAGGCGTCGGGCATCCCGTTCGAGCTCGGGATCATCCGCTCCCACTATGTCGGGCGGACCTTCATCCAGCCGAGCCAGGACGTCCGCCTCCAGGGCGTGAAGCTCAAGCACAACGCCAACTCGGCGCTGATCGACGGCAAGAGCATCGTGCTGGTCGACGATTCGATCGTCCGCGGCACCACCTCGGTGAAGCTGGTGCAGATGATGCGCGACGCCGGCGCGCGCGAGGTTCACATGCGCATTGCCTCGCCGCCGACGCGGCACAGCTGCTTTTACGGCGTCGACACCCCTGAGCGCGCCAAGTTGCTGGCGGCGCAGATGAACGTCGATCAGATGCGCGACTACATCAACGCCGACAGTCTCGCGTTCGTCTCGATCGAAGGCCTGTACCGGGCGCTCGGCCAGGAGCGCGACGCGGCCGCGCCGCAGCGCTGCGACGCCTGCTTCACCGGCGATTATCCGACCAGCCTCACCGATCGCGAGGAGAAAGACGGCGGAGCCAGCCTGTCGCTGGTGGCGAGCCGCTAGCCAACACCCACGAGGCGGTCATCAGCGCGCAGGAGACGACGGTTTCCTGCCAATGCGTCGCAGTCAGGCCGCCGGCCGCGACCATCGGTCCCCACACCAGCAATGTGATCAAGGTTATATTAGCCGCGGCGCCGAGCGCGCCGAGCCGCGGCGCGAGCCCGGTGGCGATGGTCAGCCCACTGATCGTGTAGATGACGCCGGTGACATAGGCCCAGAACACCGGCTCGGGGAGCCACGCCGGGACGAGCGGGGCGGTCAGCTCGAGATAGAAGACGTGCGACAGGCCGAAGGCGATGAGGGCGAGGCCGTAGAGCAGCCAGGCGATGCGCCGGCCGAGGTCGCTCGAGAGGAATTTCCGGGTGCTGGCCAGCTCGGCATAGAGCACCCAGGCGGCGGCGATCAGCACCCAATTCTCGCCGTTGCTTTGGTACGAGCCCTCCACCAGCGGGCCGCGGACGATGTACGGGAATTTGAAGGCGGCGGTCCACAGGACCAGGAAGATCGTCAGCACCAGCGCGGCCCACGCCGCCGTGCGCCTGACCAGCAGGCCGGCCCCGCAGCCCAGCGCGACCAACGTGGTGAGCCAGGCGAGCAGTACGCGCGCGGGCGCGGTCTCGGGGACCGGGTTCCAGTTGGGCGCAAAGGTCCCGCTGACGAGTCCGATCACGCCGAGTCCGACGAACGTCAGGCCGAAGGCGATCCGGCTCGCGGTCTTCCAGTCCATGGCTGCCCTCCTGCGGTCCGCGTTTCCGCAACGGCGGCGCGCGGGAAACGGCATTTCGAGCAACCGCCGCCTTTTTGCGGGTGAAGGTCGGGCGGAGTCGGGCTAGGGCGCCGCGATGACCGACGATAACCCCCTTTCCGGCAAGGTCGCGCTGGTGACCGGCGCCAGCCGCGGGATCGGCGCCGCGACCGCCGAGGCGCTCGGCGCCGCCGGCGCCCACGTGATCCTCGTCGCTCGAACCGCCGCCGCGCTCGAGGAGGTCGAGGACCGAATCCATGCGGCCGGCGGCAGCGCGACCATCGCTCCGCTCGACCTCGCGGACGGCGAATCGATCGCCAGGCTCGGGGCCGCGGTCGCCGAACGCTGGCCGGCGCTCGATATCCTGATCCTCAACGCAGCGATGCTTGGCTCGCTGACTCCGGTGCAGGACATCGATCCCAAGGAATATTCGCGGCTGCTGACCCTGAACCTGCTCGCCAATCAGGCGCTGGTGGCGGCGTTCGACCCCCTGCTGCGCAAGGCCGAGCGGGCGGACGTCGTCGCGGTGACCTCGTCGGTCGGCGGCGAGCCGCGCGCCTTCTGGGGCGCCTACGGCTCGTCCAAGGCGGCGCTCGAGACCCTGCTCGGCGCTTACGCCGACGAGACCGAGCACACCGGGAAGCTGCGCGTCCACATCGTCGATCCGGGAGCGACCCGGACCCGGATGCGGGCCCTCGCCTTCCCCGGCGAGGAGCCGGACAGCGTCAAGCCGCCGGAAGTGGTGGCCGAGGCAATCCTCGACCGGCTGCGCGCCGATGCACCGACGGGCGAGAAGATCCGGGTGGAGGCTTAAACATTTGCTTGCTTCGGCACTGATAAAGCTGCAGAAATCGCCGCCAGAGCGAGCACGGGAGTTCCATTATGATTAGCGCGAAGACACTGTTGATCGGGATCGCCAGCGGGGCGCTGTTGTCCGTGGCAGTGCCGGCATTGGCCTCGCCGACGGGCAATGCGCCGACTCCGGAGGCCAAGGATAAGGATCCCAACCGGATCATTTGCGAGAAGATCCAGGAAACCGGTTCCCGGCTCAATACGCGCAAGACCTGCATGACTGCGGCGCAGTGGGTGGAGCAGCGCCGGCGTGACCGCGAAGCCATTGAAGAGGCTCAACGTAGCCGAACCGAACCGTCTGGCCGCTGATTGACGTCGCGGAATGTGGGTTGGGATCGGTTGATTTGATGGGGAGCATGACGATGTTGCCGTTTCTTGCTGCGGTCCTGGCCGGTGCAGCTTCCGGTGTCGGAGCCGCCGACGTAGATGCCTCGAACCTCTCCGGTGTGTTTCAGGCGACATGCCTGGATGGGCAGGCGAGACTTCGCGCGGGCGAGGTTACGCCGATCAGCTACGATCAGCTGCCCGAAGGCCTTCGTGAGAGCCTCGGACGGCCGGCGTCGGGCAAAGTGTGGCGGCTGAGCGCAGCGGGCAATTCCTATCTGTACATGCTCGATTACAACGATTCCGACGGGAGCTCGAAGGTCTGCGGGCTGGCATCGGATTCGGGGGAGATGCGAGCTGCGGGCGATATGCTCGAGGCACGCATGACCGGCAGCGTTGCGCGCAACCGGCCCCGGACGGCGCAATGGTTGAACGCCAGGGACGGCTATGTCGCCACGGCGACGTCGGCGTCGACCCTTAAGGTGCTCCAGATCAGCTGGATGAGCGAGGCCGCGAAAGCGAAAGCGCAGGCGCAGGTCGAGCAACTGCCGCATTAGCAGCGAGCAGGAGCCTGCCCGAGGTTGGGACTGAGGTCAGGCAATCGAAAAACGCGTGAGACGCCGGGCAGGGTCGGCCTCGTCGAGGCTTAGGCGAACAGGCGCCCCGATCTGCAGTCCCTCGGGCGGAACGCGCGTGATGATCGCCGGATCGCAGATCTGGATTCGCGCGCCTCGCTTGCGGTCGATATCGGTCACCGTTCCATCGAACATCTCACCAATACGATCAGTCAGCACGACAGCCTCGGCGAGTTCGAGGACAGCGCTGTCGACCTGTCCCGCCTTCGACTCCGCACGGTTCATGACGTCGGGCAGGCGCTGGAATGCGGCATTCACGCCGTCGGGCACTGGGCGACCGTTGGCGACGGCCAATGCCGCCTCAATGACATAGCGATCGGCGAGCCGCCGCAGCGGCGCGGTCGCATGGACATAAGTTGCGCGCATAGTCGAATGCCAAGGCCGCTCACCGGCGCGGAACGGCGCGTAGCTCGCGTGCGCGCCGGCGCGGCGAATCGCGAGCATGAACGCCGCCTGTTTCGGGTCGTTCGGATCAAGCGTACGCTGCCGATCCTCGAGGCTCATGGCCTTTGGCCAATCGAGGCCGAAGGCCTTGGCGCTGTGGCGCAAGCGCCGGATCGACCAGTCGTCGGGCTCGGGCATCACCCGGAACAACCCGGTCCCGTGAGCATAAAGAGCATCCGCGACAGCGAGGTTCGCCGCGAGCGAAAGGCAAGCGTTGGATTGCTCGGCGGCGCTCATTGGGCGGAATTCGAGGCAGAAGCAGCCGTCCGGCCCTTCGACGACTTGCTGTTGCGGCGGATCGACTCTTGATGCGCCGCGCTCATCCTCCGCTGCGGTGATTCGGCGCGCCAATTCATCGAAGCCGCTAGGCAGGTCCTGGGGCCGCACCGTTGCGTAACCGAACTTGGCGCGGCTGCGGACCATCGCGCGCTCGACTCCATCGAGGCTAGCCGCCCCCTCGGCGGCGACACGGACCGTGAAAATGACGGCGGGCCGGTCGCCGGCCGGCAGCAGGCTAGCAGCTCCCTCACACAGCACGGTCGGGTAAAGACTGATCTTGCCGTCCGGCATGTAGATGGTTTGGCCGCGCTTCCACGCCTCCGTGTCGACCGGACCGCCCTCCGGAACGAACGAGCCGACGTCGGCGATCGCATAGCGGAGGATGAGGTCTGTCCCCGATTGCTCGATCGCGAAGGCCTGATCGAGATCGGTCGAGCTCAACGGATCGAGCGTCACGAATGGGATGGTCGTTCGGTCGACGCGGTCCGTGAAGGTCTGCCTTGCGGCCGTTTCGGCGGCAGCTTCGGACTCGGGCGGGAACGCGGTCGGCAATTGGAATTGGCTGCGGATCGCAGCGAGCCCGTCACCGAGCGCTTGCGCAGTGTCGCGTAACGATTTCAAGCCTTGATCATCGTCACTTGGGCGACATCGATCGCGCCGCCGCGGAACCCGCCTTCGCAATACATGAGATAATAACGCCAAAGCTGATGGAAGGACTCGGCGAAGCCTTTGAGCGCGCCGCGCGCAATCGCCTGGTCGTAGCGGTCGCGCCAGCGCTTCAGGGTCTCGGCATAATCGAGCCGAAACGCGTCGCGATCCTGCCATGACAGGCCGGAGTCGAGCGCCAGCGCTTCGAACCGGGGCTCGTCGATCAGCATCCCGCCCGGGAAGATGTAGGTCTGGATGAAGTCGGCGTTGCGCCCGTAGCGGTCGAACAGTTCGGGACGGATCGAGATATATTGCAGCGCGGCGCGGCCGCCCGGCCGCAGGTTGCGGGCGATGCAGCCGAGATAGGCCGGCCACCACCGCTCGCCCACCGCCTCGGCCATCTCCACCGAGGCGACGGCGTCGAAGCACTCGTTGGTGTCGCGATAATCCCGGAGGCGGATCTCGATCCTGTCCAACAGGCCAGCGGCCGCGATCTTCCGTTCGGCCCAGTCTTTCTGTTCGTTCGACAGCGTCAGGCCGACGACGCTCGCGCCGCGTTTCGCGGCCTCGATCGCCAGCGTGCCCCAGCCGCAGCCGATCTCGAGCAGGCGCTGACCTGGCTGCAGGGCCAGGCGGTCGAGCAAAGTGCCGACCTTGTTGAGCTGGGCGCGCTCGAGGCTGTCGCCGGGTGAGGCAAAGCGGGCCGACGAATAGGTCATCGTCGCATCTAGCCACGCCGCGTAGAAATCGTTCCCCAGGTCGTAGTGCGCGGCGATATTTTCCCGCGCCTTGCGCGGCGCATTGTCGCGTCGGCGATGGGCGAGCGCGTTGACCAGCCGGAACGGGCCCTTGGCGCGGGCGACTTCGCCCAGCGGCTCGGCGTTGGCCGCGAACAATTCGAATATCGCGACCGGATCAGGACTCGACCATTCGCCCTGCGCCCACGCCTTGTACCAGCCGACCGATCCCGACGTGGCCAGCCGGACCAGCGCCATCCAGCTGTGCAGGCACACCGCGGCACTCGCTCCCGGCGCGCGGAAGCCGAGCCGGCGGCGGGTGCCGTCCGGAACGGTGACGTCGAGGCCGCCGCTCGCAAGCCTGCGGTCGATCTGGTCGAGGACCCGCGAAAAGGCCGGCGCGGCGAGCCTCGCCAGGGCCCCGCCGCCGGTCGCGAAGCGCCGATCCGCGCGAACCAGATGCTCTCCGCGCGTGCTCATGCGGCGGGAGTTATGGACTGGCCCGGCGATTGTCGAGCGGGACGAGGAAGTTGGAGCTCGACGGGCGGCCGGATTCGAAGAAGCGCTGGTCGGTCAAGTAAGCGCGGCCGTCCTGCAGGTGGACCATCGGCATGCGCGACCAGAACAGGAAGGCGCGAACGTGGCTGTCGCGTTCGGCCGCGGCAGCGAGCCGCGGATCATCCAGGTTCAGCGGCACGATCCGCGGATCGAGCCAGGCTTTGTTGAGCCCGTCGAGCGGATTGTAGGTGCCGAAGCCGCCGACTCCGTCGCCGCGCCAGATCATCTTGCGCTTCCAGAAGATCAGCGGGACCTCGCCGGCGACGATCATCCGCGGCGTAGCGACGCGCTCGACCAGCGGCCGCGTGACGGCGACCGCGCGGGCGGAAATGGCGGCGTTGAGCGCGATGTAGCCGAGCACCGCGCCGAACGCCCAGATCGCCGGCCGGGTCCAGTTGCGGCCCAGCCGCTCGGCGCGCCACGACATCTCGAGGCCGAGGATGAGGGTGATCCAGATCCACGGGTCGATGATGAACAACGTGTCGCCGTAGAACCAGCGGTGCGACAGCGGCTCGGCGATGCGCGTGCCGTAGGTGTTCAGGAAATCGAGCGCGGGATGGCTGAGCGTGCCGAGAAAGCAGGCGAGAAGCAGGCCGCCGAGCCGAATCCGCCCTTCTTTGCTAGGTCTGAACTTTTGCCATACCAAAATTATTGTCACGGCTAAAAAAGGCATGGTGACCAGACCGCCGACGCCGTGGGTGAAGCCGCGATGCGCCGCGATCGGTACCGCCCCGAACAGGGGCGCGACGAAGCTGTCGATGTCGGGCAGGTTCGCGGACAAGATCAGCACCGGCATGGCGTAGGGCGTCAGGCGCTTCAGCCCCATGCGCCCGAGCAAGGCGCCGACCAGCGAGTGGGTGAGGTTGTCCATGCGCTGAGGCTAAGGCGCTACGAAACGGGGAAGCAGAACTTGTCCTCTCTGCGAAGGGCGGTCTTGGGAACAATGAACTCGTAGTCCTTCGCCTGCTTCGCTTCAAAGCAAGCCTCGCCATCCCCCGGCCGGACATAGCCGACCACTTGCAGCCTCAGCTTTCCGACGCGGTCCGGACCTACGGCTGCCAGGACGCGACCCTCCTTTGGCCAGTCGGTATGGAGGATCGTCCATCCGTCCACGCGGTTTGGGAGAGATGGACCGGTGACGGTGCTCACGTCTTCGAGATGGGCGTCATCCACCGACCAAAGGCAGATGTCGCGCGGATCCTCGCTTTTCCTGCACGCTGAGTGTCGAAGGTCGGAGCCTGCCCACTTCGCCAGTACGAGTGAATTGGGGACGGAGTTCGTCGGCAGGTGCGCGCAGGAGCTCAGCACCAATGCAGCAGACGCCGCAGCCCACTTCACTCCGCGCGCGGCTCCTTTTCGACCTGCCAGGTCTGGCCCTTGGCGACGAGGGCCTGGAGGTCGGCGGTCTTGCCGCTCGCCGCGGCCGTGTTCTGCTCGATCACCGCGGCTTCGAAGGTCGGCGCCGGGTCCTCGTAGATCACGCCGAGCGCGACCGGGAAGCTGTCGGGCATCTCGATCAGCATCGCCGCGACGCCCTTGTTCTTCGGCTCGTGGACCAGCACCGCCGGGTCGTCGCCCTCGACGACCTTCAGCGCATGGCGCTCCATGTCGAGCGCGAGGCCCTTGGCGCCGTTGGCGAACAGCATCTTCTCGCCGGGCCGGAGCCACAATTGCTTGTCCGCCGCGATCTCGCGGCTGGTGAAGCTGGCGAACACGTCGTCGTTGTAGACCACGCAATTCTGGTAGATTTCGACGAAGCTCGCGCCGCGGTGCGCGTGCGCGGCCTTGAGCACGTCGGGCAGCGCCTTGTGAACGTCGATGCCCCGCGCGATGAACCGCGCGCCTGAGCCCAAAGCGAACATGCACGGCGTGACCGGCCGGTCGACCGAGCCGAACGGCGTCGAAGGCGAGCGCGTGCCGACCCGGCTGGTCGGCGAATATTGGCCCTTGGTGAGGCCGTAGATCTCGTTGTTGAACAGCAGGATCTGGCAGTCGAGGTTGCGGCGCAGCACGTGCATCGTGTGGTTGCCGCCGATGCTTAAAGCATCGCCGTCGCCGGTGATGATCCACACGTCGAGCTCGGGGTTGGCGAGCTTTACGCCCGTCGCGAACGCCGGCGCGCGGCCGTGGATCGTGTGAAAGCCGTAGGTCGACATATAATAAGGAAAGCGGCTCGAGCAGCCGATGCCGCTGATGAACACCGTCTTCTCGCGCGCGACGCCGAGGTCCGGCATGGTGCGCTGGACTGCTTTCAGCACAGCATAATCGCCGCAGCCCGGGCACCAGCGTACCTCCTGGTCGCTCGCCCAATCCTTGGCGGTAGTGGTCGGAATCGGGGAGATCTCGTTCATCGGCCAATGCCTCCAAGCCAGACGACCAGCGCCAGCACGACGACCAGCAAAATCACCATCGGCCAGACGTTGAGCTGCTTCATGCCAGAGCCCGGTCGATCGCCGCTTCGATCTCCGCGATCCGAAACGGATGGCCCGAGACCTTGGTCAGCGGTTGGGCGTCGACCAGATACTGGTCGCGCAGCAGCGTCTTGTACTGGCCCATGTTCATTTCTGGCACGATGACCTTCTTGAACCCCTTGAGCAGCGGTCCGAGGTTCTTCGGCGGCGGCCAGATGTGGCGGACGTGGACGTGGGCGACGTCCTTGCCGCTCGCGATCGCGCGACGCACCGCCTGGTGGATCGGGCCGAAGGTCGAGCCCCAGCCGACCACCCCCAGCTCCGCCCCCTCACGCCCGATGCACACGTCCTGGTCGGGGATGCTGTCCGCGACTCCGAGCACCTTGGCGGCACGGGTGTCGCTCATCTCCTGGTGCACCTCGGGGCGATAGTCGATGTTCCCCGTCCCCGGCGCCTTCTCGATGCCGCCGATGCGGTGCTCGAGCCCGGGCGTGCCGGGCTTGATCCACGGCCGCGCGAGCTCGGCGTTGCGCGCATAAGGCAGGACGCCTTCGCCGTCCGCCGGGGCGCTCTCGAAATAGCTCACCGGGAACGGCGCATAGCCGCTCATGTCGGGCACGCGCCACGGCTCGGCGGCGTTGGCGATGTAGCCGTCGGTCAACAGGATGACGGGAGTCATGTAACGGGTGGCGATGCGGCACGCCTCGATCGCGCACTCGAACGCGTCCGCCGGTGAGCGCGCGGCGATCACCGGAACCGGCGAATCGGCATTGCGGCCGTAAACCGCCTGGTAGAGGTCGGACTGCTCGGTCTTGGTCGGCAGCCCGGTCGACGGCCCGCCGCGCTGCGAGTTGACGACGATCAGCGGCAGCTCGGTCATCACCGCGAGCCCGAGCGCCTCGGTCTTGAGCGCAATCCCCGGCCCCGACGAAGACGTGATTCCCAGCTGCCCCGCATAGCTGGCGCCGATCGCGGCGCAGATTGCCGCGATCTCGTCTTCCGCCTGGAAGGTGGTGATCCCGAACTCCTTCAGGCGCGCCAGATGGTGCAGCAGCGGGCTCGCCGGAGTGATCGGGTAGGAGCCGAAGAACATGTTGACGCCCGCCAGCTGGCAGCCCGCGACGAGGCCCAGCGCCAGCGCCTCGGCGCCGGTCACGGTGCGGTACAGCCCGGGCTCGGCCGGCGCCGGCGCGATATGGTGCTGCTTGAACGGCGCGCCCATCTCGACCGTCTCGCCGTAAGCGTGCCCGGCGTTGAGCGCGGCGATATTGGCCTCTGCGAGCTCGGGCGCCTTGGCGAACTTGGCCTTGAGCCAGTCTACGATCGGCTGGCGGTCGCGGTCGAACATCCACAGCGCGAGGCCGAGCGTCCACATGTTCTTGCAGCGCAGCGCCTCCTTGTTGCCGAGGCCGAACGGCTTCACGGCATCGAGCGTCAGCTGCGAAATGTTGAAATGGACGACCTGCCACTTGGCGAGGCTGCCGTCCTCGAGCGGGCTCTGCTCGTAACCGGCCTTGGCGAGGTTGCGGGCCGAGAACTCGCCCTCATCGATGATCAGGAGTCCGCCTTCGCGGACCTCGCCGGCGTTCACCTTCAGCGCCGCGGGGTTCATCGCGATCAGCACATCGGGCTGGTCGCCGGCGGTCTCGATCGCGGCCGAGCCGAAATTGATCTGGAAGGCGGACACGCCGAAGGTCGTGCCCTGCGGGGCTCGGATTTCCGCCGGGAAATCCGGGAAAGTCGCAAGATCGTTGCCGGCGAGCGCGGTGCTTAAAGTGAATTGCCCACCCGTGAGCTGCATGCCGTCGCCGCTGTCCCCGGCGAAGCGGACGACCACGGCCTCGGCGGGCGGATGCGCCCCGGCCTCTTTTTCAGTCAGGAGATGGGTGGCTGTCGCCACGGACGAGTCCTTCACAAACGCGCGAGTTTCGAGTTGCCACTCTTTAGGCCTCTACGGCTGCGGTTGCCAGTCATTGCGAGCGCAGCGAAGTAATCCAGGGGCGCTACTGGATTGCTTCGTCGCTCCGCTCCTCGCAATGACGACTCATGGCAACGGGTGAAAACGGTTACCGCCGCGGGGTCGGCCTGATGCTCTTGAACCGCGACGGCAGAGTGTTCGTCGGCGCCCGAATCGATAACACCGACGAGGCCTGGCAGATGCCGCAGGGCGGGATCGACGAGGGCGAGGAGCCATGGTCGACGGCGCTCCGCGAGCTCGAGGAGGAAACCGGCATCCGGCCGAAGCTGGTCGAAAGAATCAGCGCAACTCCGGAGCGGCTGAAATACGACCTGCCGGCAGAGCTTCAGCCGAAATTATGGGGCGGCAAATGGAAGGGACAGGACCAGGACTGGTTCCTGTGCCGCTTCCTCGGCACCGACGCCGACGTCAACATCGCGACCAAACATCCGGAGTTCCGCGACTGGAAATGGATCGCGCCGGCCGAGCTCCCCGAGCTGATCGTCCCGTTCAAGCGCGAGCTGTACCGCCAGTTGCTCCGCGAGTTTGCCGACTACCTTTGAGGCGCGGTGAAATAGCCGATGCCGCCGCCGACCAGGGCGCCGAGGATCGGGCCGATGAACGGCAGCGGGATGGCGACGACGGCGCCGATGGCGGCGGCGATCGCGGTGCGCTTGGCGACTGGGTTCTCGAGCATCTCTTCGCTCCTTCGCTAGTGTATTATAGCGATAACACACTTGGGAGTCCAGTTTCTCGATTGCAAGGGGATCGCCTATCAAGGCGCGATAAGGAGGGGCGGATGAACTTCAGGCTATTCGCGGCGACGGCGGCCCTGGTCATTGGCGCAGCGGCCACGGCCGCTCCGGTCCTCGCCCCGCCGGCCGCGCTCGTTCCCGACGTCCAGCAATATGTGACGATCGCCGGCGGGAAGATCGCGCTGACCCATGTCCGGGTGATCGACGGCACCGGCGCGGCGCCGGCCGAGGACCGGACGGTGCTAATCGACGGGCCTAAGATCGCCGGCGTGCAGCCGGCGTCGGACGCGGTGCCGGCCGGCTACCAGGCGATCGACCTGACCGGCGCGAGCGTGATCCCCGGCCTCGTCGGCATGCACAATCACCTGTTCTATCTGCAGCGGCCCAACATCGATGCCTCGGGCCATTTCGAACAGCCGATCATCGTTCCCCAGATGAGCTTCAGCGCGCCGCGGCTGTATCTCGCCAACGGCGTGACGACGATGCGGACGACCGGCAGCGTCGAGCCCTACACCGACGTCGCCCTGAAGCGCGAAATCGACGCCGGGAAGCTGGTCGGGCCGCACCTCGACGTGACCGGCCCCTATCTCGAGGGACCGGGCGCCTTCTTCATACAGAATCACCCGATCACCTCGCCCGACGATGCGCGCAAGACGGTCGCTTACTGGGCCGATCAGGGCGTCAATAGCTTCAAGGCGTACATGAACATCTCGCGCGCCGCGCTCAAAGCGGCGATCGACGAGGCGCACCGGCGCCATCTGAAGGTCACCGGGCATCTGTGCTCGGTCACCTATCCGGAGGCGGCCGAGCTCGGCATCGACAATCTCGAGCATGGCTTCTTCGTCAACACCCAGCTCGATCCCGGCAAGCAGCCCGACAAGTGCACCGACACGGTCGGCAACCCAACCCTGCTGGCGATGAAGCCGGGCAGCCCCGAAGCGAATGCGCTGATTTCGCTCCTCGTGAAGCGGAAGGTGGCGATCACGTCGACCCTGCCGGTGTTCGAGCAGAGCGTACCGCTCCACGCGCCGCTTCAGGCGCGCCAGATGGACGTGCTGACGCCCCAGGCGAAGGAATCCTACCTCTATCTCCGGAACTTGACCGCGAGCCGAGCCGGGACCCCGCGCGGCCAGCAGGCCGCCGAGGGCTATAAGAACGACCTCGGTCTCGAGCGCCAATTCGTCGCCGCGGGCGGACTCCTGATCGCCGGTCCGGACCCGACCGGCAACGGCGGAGTGATCCCGGGTTTCGGCGACCAGCGCGAGGTCGAGCTGCTGGTCGAGGCCGGGTTCACGCCGGTCGAAGCGATCCGCATCGCGACGCTCAACGGCGCGACCTACCTCGGCCTCGCCGACCGCATTGGCTCGATCACTCCGGGCAAGAACGCCGATCTGGTCGTGATCCGCGGCAACCCCGCGGCGAACATCGCCGACATCGAGAAGGTCGAGACCGTGTTCAAGGACGGCGTCGGCTACGACAGCGCGAAGCTGCTCGACAGCGTCAGGGGCCGGTTCGGGCAATATTGACGCAATCGGCAGTCGTGAGACGGCCGCCGGTCGAAACGGGATTGGACGGTCCAGCGGCAGCAAGTACCGCTCGCCGTTCGTCACGCACGGAGGGCACCATGCGCTATCTGGCTTCCCTGGCTTTGATTGCTGCGATCGCAGCTCCCGTAGCGACCTCCGGCAAGCCGAATGACCCCATCGCGGCCGCGGTCGCCAATCCGGCGCGCCCGGCTGAGCTCCGAACGATCATCGATCCGCTGAGGAAGCCCGCGGCAACGCTCGCTTTCTCCGGCGTGAGGCCGGGCATGACGGTCGGCGAATTCTATCCCGGCGGCGGCTATTTCACGATGATGCTGAGCCGCGTCGTCGGGCCGAAGGGCCACGTCTATGGGCTTGAAAATCTTGGTTGGAAGGGCGCGGTCGACGCCGACAAAAAGCTGCTCGCCGAAGGCAAATGGGCCAACGTCTCGATCGACTATCAGCCGTTCGGCACCGTGAAGTTCCCCAAGCCGCTGGATCTCGCCTGGGTCACGCAGAATTACCATGACCTCAAGATTGCCGAGTACGGCAAGGTCGACACGGTCGCGTTCGACCGCGCCGTCTACCGGGCGCTGAAGCCCGGCGGCATCTATTTCATCCTCGACCACCAGGGCCC
>DASRAY010000152.1:0-32111 GCA_035637935.1 Sphingomicrobium sp. | reverse complement strand
AACGGCGGCGCGATCGCACTCGGCCATCCGCTCGGCATGTCCGGCGCCCGCCTCGCCCTGACCGCGACCGAGGAGCTGCAGCGCAGCGGCGGCAAGCTCGGCCTCGCCACCATGTGCATCGGCGTCGGCCAGGGAATCGCGCTCGCGCTCGAACGGGTGTAAGCTCGCGATATGGCTGGGGTCGCGGATGTGACGCTCGATCGGGCGGCAATCATGGACGTGCTCGATCGCGTGCCCGATCCGGAGATTCCGGCGCTGACCATCACCGATCTCGGAATCGTCCGCGGATTTGCCGAAAATCCGCCACGGGTGCTGATCACTCCGACCTACACTGGTTGCCCGGCAACGGTGGCGATCGAGCAGATGATCCGCCGCGCGCTCGACGAGGCGGGTTATTCGGACGTGCACATCGAGCGCGTGCTGTTCCCGGCCTGGACCACCGAGTGGATCAGCGAGCGCGGGATGGAGCGCCTGAAGGCCTATGGCATTGCCCCGCCCTCGCCCGCGACGACCGCGGAATGCCCGAACTGCGGCTCGCTCGAGACCGAGGAGGTCAGCCGCTTCGGCTCGACCCCGTGCAAGGCGCAATGGCGCTGCACCGCCTGCCTCGAGCCCTTCGACCGCTTCAAGTGCCACTGAGCTAGGCGGTCACCACTCCGCGAAGCTGCCGTCGCTGGTGCGGAAGATCGGGTTGCGCCAGCGGTGCTTGTCCTTGTCCGCCGCGCGCACTGCGGCCTCGTCGATCTCTACCCCCAGTCCCGGACCTTCCGGCACCGGCAGATAGCCGCCGACCGGGGTCAGGGCCTCCTTGTTGGTGCAGAAATTCAGCAGATCGTGCCCGCCGGTGTTGTAGTGGATGCCGAGGCTGATCTCCTGGATCGCATGGTTGGGCGTGCACGCCGCAATCTGCAGGCAGGCGCCGAGTGCGAGCGGGCCGAGCGGGCAGTGCGGCGCGACCGCGACGTCATAGGCCTCGGCCATTGCCGCGATCTTCCTGACCTCGAGGATCCCGCCGGCGTGGCTCAAGTCCGGCTGGATGATGTCGACGACGCCCGCTTCGAAGAAGGGCTTGAAGTCCCACCGGCTGAACAGCCGCTCGCCGAGCGCGATCGGGGTGGTGACCAGGCTGGCGATTTCGTGGAGGCCCTCCGGGTTCTCCGACAACAGCGGTTCCTCGATGAACAGCAGCCCGAGCGGCTCGAGCGCTTTGGCCAGCTGCTTGGCCAGCGGGCGGTGGACCCGGCCGTGGAAGTCGAGCCCGACGTCCATGCCCTGCGCCTGCGCCGCCTCGACGCGTTTGACCACGGCATCGAACAGCTTTGGCGTGCCGATCCACTCCAGCTCGGCCGTCGCGTTCATCTTGACCGCAGTGAAGCCCTGGTTCTTCCGCACCTCGGCCGCCTCGGCGACCTCGTGCGGCCGGTCGCCGCCGATCCAGGCGTAGGAGCGGACCTTGTCGCGCACCTTGCCGCCAAGCATTTGCCAGGCGGGTAGTCCGAGCACCCGGCCCTTGAGGTCCCACAGCGCCTGCTCAAGCCCGGCGAGCGCCGACATCAGCACCGGCCCGCCGCGGTAGAAGCCGCCGCGGTAGCCGACCTGCCAGATGTCCTCGATGGCGAAGGGGTCGGCACCGATGAACCGGTCCCGGAGCGCTTCGAATGCGCCGTCGACCGCCTCGGCCCAGCCTTCGAGGCTGGCCTCGCCCCAGCCGAACCCGCCGTCTTCGGCCTCGACCCGCACGAACAGCCAGCGCGGCGGTGCGTAGAAGGTCTCGATCCGTCCGATCCGGCGCTCACTCACCGGCGAGCCTCGTTTCGTTCAGGGGGCGGCCCGCGGCATCGTCGTCGTCCTCGTGCTCGGTCACCTTCTTGATCGGCACGATCAGGCACACGCTTTGCGCCGGGAGCACGTTGCGCCAGTCGCCGATCAGCTGCTTGTAGGCGCGGCCGACGTTGCGGATCTTGCGGTCGAGGTCGAACAGCCCGAGCGGATTGACGTTGCCGTTCTGCTCACGCAGCGCGGTGTCCCAGTCGACCTGGTCGGTCAGCGAGTACCAGGTGAAGCCGACGGTCGGGATGCCGACGTTGCGCAGCCGCAGGACGTTGGCCCATTCCTTCCACAGCCATTTGACGGCTTCGTCGCCGTGCGGCCCCTCCCACAGGTTGGTCTCGGTGTGCATCACCGGCAGCCGGTAGCGGTTGTAATATTGCCGGGTGATCTCGGAGTAGCCGAACGTCTCGCCGGCCGCGACCGTGTGCCCGTCGGCGAACACGCGATGCTCGTTCAACTGGTAATAATCGTTGCCGAGGATGCAGTGCTGCTTGAGCCGGTGGTCGAGGAACCAGTTATACTCGTCGCGGCTCATGCCGTTATCCATCAGATATTCGTACATGCCGCTGTCGACCCGGCGGCCGTAATTGAGGTCGAGCGAGAGGAACCGCATCTGGTTCAGGAGCTCGGCGCGGCCGATCGCGGCGGGCGAATCGGCGTGGTAATATTCCGATGATTCCGACTGGATGAAGATCGCGTCGTGGCGCCGCTTGAGGATCTCGATCATCCCCATGATGTTCGCTTTGACGAGGTGCTTCAGCGCGGTGACGAACGAGCGATCGTCCTTCTTTTGCTCGTTCCACCAGCCGTATTTGGCGGAGAAGACCGCGCAGATGAACATCTCGTTGATCGGCGTGTACAGCTGGACCCAGGGGAAGCGCTCGGCGAACGCGCCGCAATAATCGGCGAACAGGCGCGGGAAGTCGGGATTCTGGAAATTGCCGAGCCAGTCGGGCAGCCCGAAGTGGCAGAGATCGACGATCGGCGTGATCTCGCGCCGCTTCAGCTCGGCGAAGGTGACGTCCGCGAACTCCCAGTCGAACTTGTGCGGACCTAGGTACGTCTTGTGGATCGGCGGGCCGTAACGCAGGAAATTGATGCCGATCTCCTGGACGCAGTCGAAGTCTTCGCGCCAGCGCTCATAGTGACCGCAGACCTCCATCTCATCGACTCGGGTCCGGCCGTGATTGATGGTCGGGATGCTGTTCTCGATCCCCGTCGCGAACATGAAGTTGGCGATGGTTCGATCTCCTCAGGTCGTTCCATGTCAGCCCGCGAATGGCAGGTCCGGGATGCCCCGTACTCCCGGTACAAGCATAAACAACCCCCCGGCATTTGGTTGCATCGCGAGCGCCGCCGGATCGAGGCCCTTGGTCGCGGACGTCACATAGAGCCGGTCAAGGCCGGGCCCGCCGAAGGCGCAGCTCGACGGCTGCTCGACCGGCATTTCGACGGTCCGGAGCAGGTCCCCATCGGGTGCGAAGCGGCGGACGCACCAGCCGCCCCAGAAGGCGATCCACAGGCACCCCTCGGCATCGACCGTCATCCCGTCGGGGTGGCCGTCGCCCGGGCCGAACTGGAGGAAGATGCGCCGGTTCGAGGCCTTGCCGGCGGCATCGAGGTCGAAGGCATAGGTCACCTGGCGCAGCGTGTCGCTGTGGTACATGAGCGCCCCGTCGGGGCTGAACGCCGGCCCGTTGGTGATTCCGTAGCCGCCGTCGATTGCGGTGCAGGCCCGGTCGGGATCGATGCGGTAGAGGGCGCCGGCGGAGCCCTTCTCCCGGTCGTCCATCGTCCCGGCCCAGAAGCGGCCCTGCCGGTCAACCTTGCCGTCGTTGAAGCGGTTGTGCGGCAAATGCCGCTCGGGGCTGGCGACGACCTCGAACCGGTCCTGGTCGAGGTCGACCAGCGCGATCCCCTGATCGGTGCCGGCGATGAACCCACCGCCGGCGCGCGGGGCGATCGACCCGACTCGCATCGGAGTCGGCCATTCGTCACGCTTGCCGACAGCATCCAGGCGGAAGATCCGGCGGCCGTTGATGTCGACCCAATAGAGCGCTTGCTCGGCCGCCCACACCGGCCCTTCGCCGAGCTCGGCCCGGACGTCGGCCACGCATTCAACCTTGGTCTCGCTGCCCATCCTTGTCCCGCATAGAAAACAAAAGCGGTGGAGCGAAGTTGCGTGGCCGCGGTTGTTCACGCCATGAGCGGTGCGATGCGCTGGGCGGACGGCTTCATTGCGGTCGACTGGGGGACGACCAACCGGCGCGCCTATCTGCTCGATTCGGCGGGTGAGCATCGCAACGAATTCGAAGATTCGAAGGGCGTGCTGTCGATTCGGGCCGGCGGCTTTGAGACGGCCGTCGCGGAAATTCGCGAGCGGCTCGGCGACCATCCGATGCTGCTCGCCGGGATGATCGGCTCGAACCGCGGCTGGAAAGAAGCTCCTTATGTTCCATGCCCGGCCGGGCTCGACGAGATCGCCGCGAAGCTGGTCCGGGCGGGCGACCGCGAAGCGATCGTTCCCGGCGTTTCCTATCTCGCCGACGGCCGGGCCGACGTCATGCGCGGCGAGGAGGTGCAGCTGCTCGGCGGAGTTGCCGCCGGCCTGGTCGATCCCGATGCCCTGGTCTGCCATCCCGGAACCCACAACAAATGGGCGCAGTTGCGCAACAGCCGGATTCAATCCTTTCAGACCGTCATGACCGGCGAGCTGTTCAGCTTGCTCAAGGACCACAGCATCCTCTCCGACCTGCTCGGCGGCGAGGTGGCGGCGAACGGCGCCTTCTGCGCCGCCGCCCGCTACGCCATCGACAATGAGGCCCTTCCCGCCGAGCTGTTCACGGTCCGCGCCCGGGTCCTGCTCGGCGAGGCGAAGAAGGAGGACGCGGCCTCCTACACCAGCGGTCTGCTGATCGGGACCGACGTTCGGATCGGCCTCTCCTACCCAACGTCTGCCCAGGTGACGGTGATCGGCCGGCCCCAGTTGACCCGGCTTTACGCAGCCGCGATCGCCCTGACCGGGCGCCGGGTCAGCGAGCTGGATGGGGACAAATGCTTTCTCGCCGGAGCCGCCGAACTCGCGAAGAGGGTCACATGAGCGCAGCCGAGCTGTTCCATCACCATTTCGACCAGTGTTCGCTGGTCGCGATCATTCGGGGCGTGAAGCCCGACGAGGCGGAGGCCATCGGCCAAGCGGTTTACGATGCCGGCATCCGGATCATCGAGGTCCCGCTCAATTCACCGGATCCAATCGAAAGCATTCGGCGCCTAGCCGCCAGGTTCGGCGAGTCGATGCTGGTCGGCGGCGGGACCGTGCTCGAACCGTCCACAGTGGGCGAGATCAAGGCGGCCGGCGGCCGGTTGATCGTCGCGCCCAACACCAATGTCGAAGTGATCGAGGAAACGGTCGCGGCCGGGCTGGTCTCCTGCCCCGGTTACTTCACTCCATCCGACGCGTTCGACGCGATCGAAGGGGGCGCGACGGCACTCAAGCTGTTCCCCGCCGAGGGCGCATCGCCCGCCGTTCTCAAGGCGCAGCGGGCGGTCATTCCCAAGGATGTGCCGATCCTGGTAGTCGGCGGGATCAAGCCCGAGACGATGCAGCCATGGCTCGACGCGGGAGCCGACGGCTTCGGGCTCGGCGGAGGTCTCTACCGGCCGGGTCAATCGCCGGCCGAGACCGGAGAAAAGGCGCGGGCCTATGTCGCGGCGCTGAGATCGTGAAGCCGATCCGGATCGCGATCATCGGTTACGGCAAGATCGCCGAGGACCAGCATGTCCCGGCGATCGCGGCCGATCCGCGGTTCGAGCTGGCCGCGACCTCGAGCCGTTCGGGCAAGGGTCCGCAGCCCGCGTTCATCGACTGGCGCAAGCTGATTCGCGGCGTCGAAGGTCTGCAGGCGGTCGCGATCACCACGCCGCCCGGCCCGCGCTACGCGATTGCCCGGGACTGTCTGCTCGCCGGCCTTCATTGCCTGCTCGAGAAGCCGCCGACCGCCGGGCTGGCCGAAATCGCCGACCTCGACTGCCTGGCCGAGGCACAGGGGGTGAGCCTGTTCGCGACCTGGCATGCCCAGCATCATCGCACGGTGGCCGCCGCCGCTCGCGCGCTCGCCGGACAGCGCATCGCGTCGCTGGCGATCACCTGGCACGAAGACGTCCACAAGTGGCACCCGGGGCAAAGCTGGATCTGGCAGCCCGGCGGCTTCGGGGTCTTCGACCCCGGGATCAACGCCTTCTCGATCGCGACAAAGATCCTTCCCGGCGGGCTGTTCGTTCGCACGGCGATCCTCAGTGTTCCCGAAAATGCGCAGTCCCCGATCGCCGCTGACGTCGAGTTCTTCAGCCCGGCGGCGGACGGGCCGCTGACCGCGAGCCTCGACTGGCGCCGCTCCGCGGGGGAGGAGTGGACCATCGCGGTGGAGACCGCCGACGGCCTGCAGCTGCGCCTCGAGGATGGTGGAGCAACGCTGCTCCTGGACGGTCAGCGGCAGGCCGATGATGGGCCCGGCGAATATCCCGACATCTACCGGACCTTCGCCGATCTGATCGACGAGCGGCGCCGCCTCGTCGACGTCGCTCCGCTGCGGCTCGTTGCCGATTGCCTGCTGCTCGGGGAGCGGCGAACGGTCGATCCAGTCGCCGCCTGATCCCTCCGTTGGAACGGCATCGCGCTGTGCGCGTAATGAATTGCGATGGCCGAGACCCTGACCGCTGAATTGAGTCGCGCCGACGAGGCGTTCGCCGGCAACGAGCTGCTCTCGACCTTCGCCGACGAGGCGCGGGCGCTGATCGAGCCCTTCGGTTCGCTCGTCCAGCTCGAGGCGGGAGATGTCGCGCTCACTCGCGGCGAGCAGGTGTTGGCAAGCCTGTTCCCCTTCGGTTCGACGCTGATCTCCATGGCGGTCGAGCTCACCAGCGGACGCTCCGTCGAAGTCGCCCTGCTCGGCCGCCGCGGCGCGGTTGGCGGGATCATCAGCTGCGGCCAGGCGCCGGCCTTCACGCGCGCCATGGTGCTGGTCGGCGGCCCTGCGCTCCGGGTGCCGATGAAGGCACTGGAAGACGCGAAGCAACGCTCGCCGTTCATCGGCAATCTCTTCTGCCGCTTTTCCGATTATTTGCTGTCGCAGGTCATGCAGTCGGTTGCGTGCAACGCCTACCATTCGATCCCCGAGCGCACCGCGCGCTGGCTGCTCCATGCCCAGGACCGGACCGGCGACCGCATCGCGCTCACCCAGCAGGCGCTTGCCGGCTTGCTCGGAGCCCAGCGCACCACCGTGAACGCCGTCGTTCAGGCGTTCGAGCGTGACGGGCTGATCGCGACGGGTCGCGGCGTCATCCGCGTCGAGGATCGAGCGGGCCTGACCAGCCGGTCGTGCGAATGCTATCGCCGCCTCGAGGAGCATTTCGGCGCGGTGATTGGGGAGAGCGGAAGCGGGCCCGTTTCGCCCCGGTGACCGGCGATCAATTGTTCGTGATGTTCGACTTCGATTTGACGATCGCCGCAGCGGCGGCCGCAGTTGCCCCGCACAGCCCATCGGCATTGTTCAGCGACACCGGCGACCAGCCATCGCTGGCGAGGCGCTCATTGCCCTTCATCTTCTTGACGTCATAGGTCGGCTTCATCGCCATCAACTGCGGCGAGGCCGGTCCCCACTCCTTGACGATTTTCACCGGCGCGTGCTGCCGCCGCTCGGTCGGCGACCCGATGCCCGACTCCCGCGACCGAAGCAGCGCCTGCTGGACCTTGCCGTCGGCGCACAGAAGTTTGACGATCGCATCGTCAGCCTTGCCGTCACCATCCAGATCGCCCGCCTTGACGTGCAGGTAATAGGGGCCGGATTCTCCTCCGACTTCGAGGATCGTCATCTTATGCCAGTCGTCCAGTGCGGCGGTCTTGCCGTCGCCGGGGGACATCGCGGCCGTCGCCATCAGTGCCAGAACAACCATTGCCCATCTCCCACTCCCTGGCGAGAGAATGCGCTCAATCGTCTCTGGCCACAACCATGCGCCAGCGCAGTGTCTCGCCGGCGTGGAACGGGACCAGGCCATCGAGCTCCGCCGGCACCTCGCAATCGGCCTGTTCCAAGGTCACCGTACTTTCATTGAGCGGCAGGCCGTAGAAGCGCGGCCCGTGCTCCGACGCGAAGGCTTCGAATCGCTCGAGCGCATTCTCCTCCTCGAACACGCCGACGTAGCTTTCCAGCGCGAACGGAGCGTTGAAAATTCCGGCGCAGCCGCAGGCGCTTTCCTTCGCCTCGCGCGCATGGGGGGCACTGTCGGTGCCGAGGAAGAATTTCGGCAGGCCGGACACGGCGGCGGCACGGACCGCAAGGCGATGCTGCTCGCGTTTGGCGACCGGCAGGCAGTAAGCGTGCGGCCTCAATCCGCCCGCGAACAGCGCGTTGCGGTTGATGATGAGATGCTGCGGCGTCACGGTCGCAGCGACGTTCGGTCCCGCCGAGGTTACGAAGCCGACCGCTTCTTCGGTCGTGATATGTTCGAGCACGATCTTGAGCGCCGGAAAGCCCTCGACGATCTTGCTCAGCACCCGCTCGATAAAGACAGCTTCGCGGTCGAAGGTGTCGACCTCGGGATCGGTCACTTCGCCATGGACGCACAACACCATCCCGATCGCCTGCATCCGCTCGAGGGTCGGGACCAGCCGGGCAAGATCGGTCACGCCGGAGGCGCTGTTGGTGGTGGTTCCGGCAGGATAAAGCTTGGCCGCGACCCACGCGCCCTCGGCGTGACCGCGGGCGAGCTCGTCCGGATCGGTCTGGTCGGTCAGGTAGCAGGTCATCAGCGGGGTGAAGCCGGGGCCCGCCGCGGCAACGATCCGATCGCGGTAGGCCGCGGCCGCCGCGACCGTCGTGACCGGCGGGGCGAGGTTGGGCATGACGATCGCCCGGGCGAACTGCCGCGCGGTGTGGCGCGCCACCTGCTCCAGCATCTCGCCGTCGCGCAAATGCACGTGCCAGTCGTCGGGCCTGCGGATGGTCAGCGTTTGCGATGCCACGCCCGGCTCCTTAGCTAAGGGGCATGGCCGCCACCACCCTCACCGACCGAGCTCTCGTCCGCCTGTCCGGCGAGGACGTGCGGGGCTTCCTGCAGGGCCTGGTCACCAACGATGTGGCGGGCGAGCTTCCGGTGTGGGCCGGGCTCCTGACCCCGCAGGGGAAATGCCTGTTCGATTTCCTCGTCTGGAGCGACGGGGACGACCTGCTGC
This sequence comes from Sphingomicrobium sp., assembly GCA_035637935.1. Classification (GTDB taxonomy): domain Bacteria; phylum Pseudomonadota; class Alphaproteobacteria; order Sphingomonadales; family Sphingomonadaceae; genus Sphingomicrobium. The sequence goes on along the minus strand of DASRAY010000152.1, from coordinate 23,050 downwards.
TCGACTGCGAAGCGGCGGCCGCGAACGATTTGATCAAGCGGCTGGCGATCTATCGCCTGCGTCGGCCGATCGCGATCGAGCACGACCCATCGCTGGCGGTGCATTGGTCGAAGGACGGCGGTGAGGGCGTGCCCGACCCGCGGCTGACCGCCCTCGGCCGGCGCTTGCTCGCCCCGGCCGATGAGCCGGCCGCCGGCTGGCTCGAGCACCGCCTGCGCCTCGGCGTCACCGAGGGCCGGGCCGAGCTCGGCGACCTTCTCTGGCTGGAATGCAATGCGATCGAGCTGAACGGGGTCAGTTTCGCCAAGGGCTGCTTCGTCGGGCAGGAGAATACCGCGCGGATGAACTGGCGGCAGAAGGTCAACCGGCGCCTGGTGGTGGCCGAAGCCGATGCGCCGGGGCCACGGACCCGACTTCACTATGGCGAGCTCGGGCTCGCCGTCGAGCATCGCCGGGTCGACGATCTCCAAGGCGCGATCATCCCCGATTGGCTGAAGGGGGCGCTGAGTCAGCCGAGCACGGCGTAGGCGCGCACCGGGAAGGTCCCCATCCCTTTCACCTTCGGCGGGACGGCCGAAAAGCGGAAGCCCTCGTCAGGAAGGCTGCCGAACCCCGTCAGATGCTCACAGATCGGGATGCCCGCGCCGAGCAGCTTCGTGTGCACGGGGCGCGCGCGGGCGTGCATATTGTCGATGTTGCAGCTGTCGATGCCGACGATCGCGGCACCGTTCTCGACCAGCCAATCGGCGGCGTCCGCCGTGACATAGGGGTGCTCGCCGAAATAAGCGTCGGTGCGCCAGTGGCGGTCCCAGCCGGTGTGGACCAGCACCGCCTTGCCCGCGACGTCGCAGCCGTCGAAGGCGTCGGGCCCGATGGCGATCCCGTTCTCCCACGGCCGGCGGATGACGAGTGCGGAGAGGTCGGCCAGCGACTGCAGCTTGAGCTCGGACAGGTCCGCCCCGTCGGCATAGCGATGGAACGGCGAATCGAGGTAGGTGCCGGTGTTGGCGACCATGTCGATCCGGCCGATCTGAAACGTCGAGCCGTCGTCGTAGTTCGCGGCCGAGCCGTCGCGCGTCCAGAAATCGCAGATATGCGGGCCGGGCAGGCCTTTGTAGGTCGTCATGCCATGCTCGATTACATGGCTGAGGTCGACGATCCTCGTTTCTTGATGATCTGCCATGTCGCGATCGCCCCGATGAGCAGCCAGATGACGTTGAGAGTCGCGGACGGGATCGCCCGATGCCACCAGCCGTTGATGATGAAACCCGCCGCGCCCAACACGTTCATCAGCTGATAGGCCAACGATTGGCCGGTGAGCCGGCCCGCGGACAGCAGCAGATAGGCGAGGAGGATCAGCACCGCGCCGCCCCAGCCGACAATTTCGACGAACCAACGTTCGGTCGACCAATTCGAAATGTCTATCAGGATCTGGTGCACACTCATGCCGGCCAGCTTCGGCCGTCAACCCGCTTGACCGGTACTCCGTCGAGGGCGCCCTGCTCGAGCAGTCGCGCATTGACGCCCATGCGCGCGTGCGGCGGGTCGGTCAGCGGGGTCCAGTGGGTAATGATCCCACAATGACGGCAGCGGTGCGTGGCGAGATAGGCTGGGTTGCAATCGGCCCGGACGTAGCTGTCGAACTTGCCCTCGATCGTGAGTTCGTCGGACGTGAAATAGACGCCTTGAAACCCGGTCTTGGTGCACAGCGTGCAATTGCACCGCGTCACTTCGGCGGGCGTTCGCGGCAGGGTGATCCGCGCCCGCCCGCAGTGGCACGAAGCGACCAGTGCGCTCACTGCGCGGCGAGCCTCCGAAGCACGTAGTGCAGGATTCCGCCCGAACGGAAATATTCGAGCTCGTTATAGGTATCGATGCGGCAGCGCGCGATGAAGCTGCTGACGCTGCCGTCCACTTTGGCCACCTCGACGGTGACATCCTGGCGCGGCTCGATCGCGGCGACTCCGCTGATCGCGAACGTCTCGGTCCCGTCGAGGCCGAGGCTCGCGGCGTTCTCGCCGTCGCGGAACTGGAGCGGCAGCACCCCCATGCCGACCAGGTTCGAGCGATGGATGCGCTCAAAGCTTTCGGCGATGACCGCCCTGACGCCCAGCAGGACCGTGCCCTTGGCCGCCCAGTCGCGCGAGCTGCCGGTGCCATATTCCTTGCCGGCAAGGACGATCAGCGGCGTTTCGTCGGCCTTGTAGGCCATGGCCGCGTCGTAGATCGGCATCGTCTCGCCGCCCGAAGCGCCCGGCCCTGCATAGCGGGTGAAGCCGCCCTCGACATTGTCGAGCATGCGGTTACGGATGCGGATGTTGGCGAAGGTGCCCCGCATCATCACCTGGTGATTGCCTCGCCGCGCGCCGTAGCTGTTGAACTCCGCTCGGCTCACCCCGTGCTCGAGCAGGTAGCGGCCGGCCGGGCTGTCGGGCTTGATCGCCCCGGCCGGCGAGATGTGGTCGGTCGTGATCGAGTCGCCGAACATCGCAAGGGCGCGGGCGCCGCTGATGTCGCCGGGCGGCGTCGGCGTCATTGTCATTCCGGTGAAGTAGGGCGGGTTCTGGATGTAGGTCGATTGCGCAGGCCAGGCGTAGGTGGCGCCGCCGGTCACCGCGATCGCCCGCCACCGCTCGTCGCCGTGATAGACGTCGGCGTAACGGCGGCGGAACATGTCCGAATGGACGTGCGCGTCGATCAGGCTGCGGATCTCCTCGTTCGTCGGCCAGATGTCCTTCAGATAGACCGGCTCGCCGTTGCTCGCGGTTCCGATCGGCTCGTTGATCATGTCGGAACGGACGGTGCCCTTGAGCGCGAACGCCACGACCAGCGGTGGCGACGCGAGATAGTTGGCGCGGCAATCGGGTGACACCCGGCCTTCGAAGTTGCGGTTGCCAGAAAGCACACTGACCGCGACCAGGTCGTTGTCGTTGATCGCCTTGCTGATTGGCTCGGCGAGCGGACCCGAATTGCCGATGCAGGTCGTGCAACCGTAGCCGACGAGGTCGAAGCCGAGCGCGTCCAGGTCCTCGCTAAGCCCGCTTTCATTGAGATAATCGGTCACCACCTGGCTGCCCGGGGCAAGGCTGGTCTTGACCCATGGCTTGCTCTGCAGCCCCTTGGCCCGCGCCTTGCGCGCAACCAGCCCGGCAGCGACCAGGACCGAGGGATTGGAGGTGTTGGTGCAGCTGGTGATCGCCGCGATGGCCACGTCGCCATTGCCGAAGTCGAAGCTTTCGCCCTCGACCGCGACCCGCGGCTCGTTGCCCTTGTGGTAGGTGTCGTCGAGCTCCCGGTTGAACTGGTCGTCGACCTCGCTCAGCAGGACTCGGTCCTGGGGCCGCTTGGGCCCGGCCAGCGACGGCTCGATCGTGCTCATGTCGAGCTCGAGCGTGTCGGTGAACACGGGCTCGGGACTCGCGCTGTCGCGCCACAGGCCCTGCGCCTGGGTATAGGCCCTGACCAGCGCGATCCGGTCGGCGTCCCGGCCGGTCAGCTCGAGATAGTCGATGGTCCGCTGGTCGATCGGGAAGAAGCCGCAGGTCGCGCCATATTCGGGCGCCATGTTGCCGATCGTCGCGCGGTCGGCCAGCGTCAGGCTGTCGAGCCCCGGCCCGTAGAATTCGACGAAGCGGCCGACGACGCCCTTCTGGCGCAGCATCTGGGTGACGGTGAGCACCAGGTCGGTCGCGGTGATGCCCTCCCGAAGTTCGCCCGACAGGCGGAAGCCGACGACTTCCGGGATGAGCATGCTGACCGGCTGGCCGAGCATCGCCGCCTCGGCCTCGATCCCGCCGACGCCCCAGCCGAGCACGCCGAGGCCGTTGACCATGGTCGTATGGCTGTCGGTCCCGACCAGGGTGTCCGGATAAGCGACCGTCTCGCCGCTTTGATCTTCGCCCGACCACACGCATTGCGCGACATATTCGAGATTGACCTGGTGGCAGATGCCGGTGCCCGGCGGCACCACCTGGAAATTATCGAAGGCGGACGCGCCCCATTTCAGGAACTCGTAGCGCTCGCCGTTGCGCTGATATTCGAGCTCGACGTTCTTGCCGAACGCCTTGGGGTTGCCGAACTCGTCGACCATCACGCTGTGGTCGATGACCAGGTGGACCGGGACCAGCGGATTGATCTTCTGCGGATCGCCGCCGAGCGCCTGCATCGCGTCGCGCATGGCGGCGAGGTCGACCACCGCCGGGACGCCGGTGAAATCCTGCATCAGCACGCGCGCCGGGCGGTACTGGATCTCGCGCGCGATCCTCCGCTCTTTGAGCCAGTCGACCATCGCCTGGAGGTCGTCGCGCGTGACGGTCGTGCCGTCCTCGAAGCGCAGGAGGTTCTCGAGCAGCACCTTCATCGAAAAGGGCAGGTGGGAAATGTCGCCCAAGGCGTCGGCCGCCTTCGTCAGCGAATAATAAGCGTAGGACTTGTCTCCGACCTGGAGTGTCGAGCGGGTCGTCAGGCTGTCCTGGCCGGTGGGGATCATTGCTGTCTTTCTTGGGGCTGCGTTCTAGATGGGCGCCGCAGCGCCCTTAGCAACCCGCCCCGGAGGCCGCAAACGCGTCAGCGGCGGCCGGTGGACGCCCGTTTCTTCGCTGGAGCGCGCCTCGCCGCCTTGGCCGCAGGCTTCTTGCGTTGCGCGCTGAGCTTCTGCGTAGCGGCATCGACGGCGCGCTTCGCGCTAGTCGCCACTTTGCGGCGATCGGCCGCAGGCATAGCCTCGCGCGCCCCATCGGCTTCCTGGTCGCGCCTCTCGAGAATTTCATCGACCGTGGGCCTGCTCGCTTGGGCATGGGCCGCCGGGTCGTGGGCCTCACGCTCGATCGCGGCCTTGAGCTCGGTAACTTCGGCGTCGGTCAGGTTTTCGATTCCGACGAGATCGTTGCGCGCCTTGCCCACCGCGATCAGGATCTCGTCCAGTTTCGCCTGGATCGCGGTGCCGTCGCGGTTCTGGCTGTTTTGGATCAGGAACACGGCGAGGAACGTGAGGACCGTGGTCGCGGTGTTGATAACCAGCTGCCAAGTGTCGGAATAATTGAACAGGGGTCCCGAAATCGCCCACACGACGCACGCCAGCGTCGCGATGATGAACGACGCCGGATGCCCCATCCAGTACGAGCTGCGGGAAGCCAAGTTACTGAAAAAACGCCTCATTACAGACCTCACGCGCTTGGAACGGCCCGATCGCCGAGCGCTGCAACAACGGGTCCGGACGCGTTCCGTTGCGCCGAATCGAACGCGGCGCGCGCCGAGGTGCCGCAAGCCGACTCGTATTTATGACGGCTACGCAATATCTACCGAGAATTCCGGAGATTTCCGGCAAGAACAACATCGAGGAAAGCGGGCATGGCCCACGACAGCGAATATTTCCGCCGCCGCGCTGCTGAGGCGCGCTCCGCCGCCTTTTCCAAGGGCGACGGCGATGGAGCTGCCGTCGCCGGCGACCTGGCGCTCGCTTATGCCGCGCTCGCCCGCCGCCGCGCCGCGGCCGCGCCCGAGGCCGAGCCCGCCGAAGAGATTCCGCTCGCGGTCGCCGACTAGATCCAGCCGCGCCGCTTGAAATAGAAATAGGGCAGCACGCCGCTCGCCAGCATCAGCGTCAGCGCCATCGGATAGCCCCAGGGCCAGCTTAGCTCGGGGAAATGGTGGAAATTCATGCCGTAGATGCCGGCAATCAGGGTCGGCGGCAGGAACACCACCGCGGCCCAGGAAAACAGCTTCATCGCCGCATTCTGTTCAATGCTGATCAGGCCGAGTGAGGCGTCGAGCAAGAAGGTCAGATTGTCGGTCAGGAAACTGGCGTGCTCCGTCAGCGAGGTGACGTCGACCGTTAGGCTCGCCAGGTGATTGCGGGCGTCCTCGCTTCCGGCCTCGTGCATCCGCTTGGAGCCGGCGAGAAAGCTCAGCATCCGGTTGGTGCTGACCGCGGTATAGCGGACCTTGGTCAACAGGGTCTGGACACGCCCGATGCTGGTCAGCAGCCGGGTCAGCTTTTCGGCCGGAATGCGGCGCTCCTCGACGTCGCGGCGGAAGATTGCGGATGACAGACGCTCGGTTTCCGCGCCGATCTTCTCGAGCTCGTCGGCAAGCCGGTCGATGATCGCATCGAGCAGGCGCACCAGCACGGTCGGCGCATCGCTCGCCAGCGCCGGTTCCCGTCGGACATGGTCCTGGAACGCTCGGACCGGCTTGGGAGTCGCGTAGCGAATGGTCACCAGCCGGCTGTCGGTCAGGACGAAGCCCATGGGCGTGCTCGCCGGCGAGCCGTCTTCGACTCCGCAGAGCACGCTCGCCGTCATGTACAGTGAGCCGTCGCGCTCATAGAGTCGGCTCGACGGCTCGATCTCGGCCATCTCCTCTTCCGTCGGGATATTGAGCCCGACGCAGCGTTCGACCAGTTGCTCCTCTTCCTTCGTCGGCTCTTCGAGGTCGATCCAGGTCGCGCCATCGGGAATCCGGTCGGCCTTCGCCTCGATAATGCTGCCGTCGCAGCCGGGTCCGTAGGAGCGCAGCATGGGCCCCATGTGTCATTCCGAGCCGAGCGAAGCAATCCAGCCCCGCAATGGATTGCTTCGTCGCTGCGCTCCTCGCAATGACGTGGGAATGATACCTCGCACCCGCCGCGCCGTGCTCGCCGCTGCCGTCCTCGTCGTCCTCGCGGCGGCGATCCTGCTTGCGATGGGCCGCAACCCGATGTGCACCTGCGGAACGGTGGAGCTGTGGGTCGGCGGGCGTGACAGCCCGAAGACCAGCCAGATGCTGGCCGACTGGTACAGCCTTAGCCACATCGTTCACGGCCTGTTGTTCTACGCCGCGCTGTGGCTGGTCGCGCGGCGCTGGCCGGTCGAGCGCCGCTTGCTCGTCGCGCTGCTGGTCGAGGCGAGCTGGGAGATCACCGAGAACACGCCAATGGTGATCGACCGCTATCGGACCGCGACCGCCGCCCTCGGCTACACCGGCGACAGCGTGATCAACTCGCTGTCAGACATTGCGATGATGGCGGTCGGCTTCCTCGCCGCGCGCAAGCTCCCGCCGTGGGCTGCGGTTGCCCTACTGGTGGCGCTCGAGCTCCTCCCGCTGGCCGTGATCCGCGACAACCTCACGCTCAACGTGTGGATGCTGCTGTGGCCGAACCAGGCGTTGGCCGCCTGGCAGGCGGCCGGCTGACGGCACCAAAGTCCGCCCCGCGCATTGTGCCGCCCGTGAGAGTTGCGTTGTTCATGCTTGCGCTCGCTGCGCTGCCGGCTCCAGCCGTGGCCGGAGAGCTGTTCGGCGGCCTTTACATCCATGATGTCGACACGCCGATCACCGCGAGCGGAATCGAGGGCGGGGTCGATTTTCAGCTCGGCTGGCGCGGCGGCCGCATCGGCCACACGCCGCTTCAGCCTTATGTGTTCGGCGCGCTCAACAGCGCGGGCAAGACCAGCTACGCGGCGGCCGGACTGTCAGCCAAATTCGGCCGCCGAGTCTACATCCGACCCGGCGTCGGGATCGCCATCCACAACGGGTCGGCCAAGAATTTCAACGACCCTGACAACGGCAAGATCGACTTCGGCAGCCGCGTGCTGTTCGAGCCGGAGCTGGGCATCGGCGCCCAGCTCAGCGACCGGCTGAGCCTCGAGGCGAGTTGGGTGCACATGAGCCATGCGCAATTGTTCGGTCGGCAGAACCCCGGAATCGACAATATCGGGGTTCGCGTGAACCTCGCCTTTTAGAGCCGCCGCAGCATCTCCAGGTGACTCCGTTCGACCGCCTCGGCATTGGCGGCGACCGGCCGCAGGGTCGGGCTGGCGCCGAGCCGCGCGAAATTGGAGTGAAGGCTGAGCGATGCGCCGTGAACCGCGCGCTGCAGCCGCAGATAGGCGCGGTCGAAGTCGCCGCTCCCATCGAGTTCATCGTACATCGCCTGCTGCTCGGGAAGCATGGCGGCGGGCGGGAGCAGATCGAGCCTTCGTCCGGCGAAGGACAGTTGTGCCGACGTTCCCTGGTGCGCCTCGATCATCCTGCTTGCGAAGGTCCGGACCGAGGCGCTCGGCGAGCGGACCAGCGCCAGCTCGGACGAGCGGATCACGAACAGGTCGATCGACGCCGCCTGCGCGACGTAGGTCGCCGGGCTGACCGTTCTCGGCACTGGTTGCACCGGTTGCGGCCGGCTTGGCGGTCGCTGCGGCGCGGGCGCCGGACGGGTGGCGCAGCCAGCCAGTAGAAGCACCGCGGCGCAGGCGGCCAGCCGCTTCATTGGCCGACCATGTCCTCGGCCCGGACGACCCGGTCGAACGTCGCCTCGTCGACCAGGCCGAGCTCGATCCCCGCCTCCTTCAGCGTCTGGCCGGTCTTGTGCGCATGCTTGGCGATCGCCGCCGCATTGTCGTAGCCGATTTCCGGGGCGAGCGCCGTCACCAGCATCAGCGAGCGGTTCAAGAGGTCGGCGATGCGCGTTTCGTCGGGCTCGGTGCCGTCAAGCATCCGGGTGGTGAAGCTTTCCATGCCGGTCGCCAGCAGGTTGATCGACCGGATAACATTGGCAGCGATCAGCGGCTTGAACACGTTCAATTCGAGGTGGCCCTGCATCCCGCCGACGGTGACGGCGACATGGTTGCCCACCACCTGCGCGGCGACCATCGTCAGCATCTCGGCCTGCGTCGGGTTGACCTTGCCCGGCATGATCGAGCTGCCCGGTTCGTTCTCGGGCAGCTTCAGCTCGCCGAGCCCGCAGCGCGGGCCCGAGCCGAGGAGCCGGATATCGTTGGCGATCTTGGTCAAAGCGACGGCGATGACGTTGAGCACGCCCGACAGCTCGACCAAAGTATCATGGGCGGCCAGCTCGGCGAACTTGTTCGCGGCCGAGGAGAAGGGCAGTTGGGTCAGCCGCGACACTTCCTTGGCAAATTCGTCAGCGAATCCCTGGGGCGCATTGAGCCCGGTGCCGACCGCGGTCCCGCCCTGGGCCAGCTTCATCAGCCGCGGCAGCACGCCCTCGACCCGCGCGATGCAATCCTCGACCTGCGCCGCATAGCCGGAGAATTCCTGGCCGAGGGTCAGCGGAGTCGCGTCCTGCAGATGGGTGCGGCCGATCTTGACGATCTGGTCCCAGCGCTGGGCTTGGTCGGCGAGCCGGGCGTGCATCTGCTTGAGCGCCGGGAGCAGCCGCCGATGGACCGAGCGCGCCGCCGCGATGTGCATCGCGGTCGGGAAGCTGTCGTTCGACGACTGGCTCTTGTTGACATGGTCGTTGGGATGGACCGGCGTCTTGCCGCCGCGCTTGCCGGTTAGGATCTCATTGGCCCGGCCGGCGATCACCTCATTGGCGTTCATGTTCGACTGGGTGCCGGAGCCGGTCTGCCAGATGACCAGGGGGAACTGGCTGTCGAGGTCGCCGCGCGCGACCTCGGCCGCGGCTTGCTGGATGGTTTCGGCGAGATTGGGGTCGAGCCCGCCGATCCGCGCGTTCACCCGCGCCGCCGCCTGCTTGATGAAGCCCAGGGCGTGGACGATCTCGACCGGCATCCGCTCGCGCGGGCCGAACGGGAAATTCTCGATCGAGCGCTCGGTCTGGGCGCCCCAATAAGCGTCACCCGGGACCTCGATCGGTCCGAAGCTGTCGGTTTCGGTTCGGGTGTTGGCCATGGATAACTTTCCAGTCGTCATTCCCGCGAAAGCGGGAATCCCCCTGTTCTCGCCCGCTAAAAGGAAGTTGGACCCCGGATCAAGCCCGGGGTGACGAGCCGGGGCCCGTCATTTCTTCCTCGTGAAATCGACGCTGACGACATTCGACCCATCGTCCGCCTTCTCCGCTTTGGGCGCGTCATTTTCGGCCGCTTCATGCTCCTCGTGCGGCTCGTCGTCGGGGCTGGCGTGGAAGGTCAAGGCGAACTCGACCGCCGGATCGTGGAACTGGGTGACCGCGGCGAAGGGGACGTGGAGCGTCGCCGGGACCCCGCCGAACGACAGGCCGACCGAAAAATTGTCGTCCTCGACCTTGAGGTCCCAGAAGCGGTGCTGGATGACGATCGTCATCTCGTCGGGGAAGCGCTCCATCAGGTGCTTCGGGATCGAAACGCCAGGCGCCCGGGTCTTGAAGGTGATGTAGAAATGGTGCTCGCCGGGCAGTCCGCCCGACAGCTCGACCTCGCCCAGCACTCGCCCGACCACCGCCCGCAATGCGTCCTGTACGATCTCGTCGTACGGAATCAGGCTCTCGGGCGTCTCGTCGCTCATTGAACCTCGTGGTAGCGGGCGGGTTAGCCCGGTCAAGCGGAGTCAGCAGCCATGCCGATCGATGCCACCCAGCCCTATGACGACAGCAATATCTTCGCCCGCATCCTGCGCGGCGAAATCCCCTCGACCAAGGTCTATGAGGACGAGCAGGTGCTCGCCTTCAACGACATCAACCCCCTCGCCCCGACCCACGTCCTGGTCATTCCCAAGGGGCCTTATGTCTCGTGGGACGACTTCTCGGCTAAGGCGTCGGACGCGGAGATCGCGGGTTTCATCCGGGCGGTCGGCAAGATCGCGCGCGAGGCCGACCTGGTCGAGCCGGGCTACCGGGTCCTCGCCAACGTCGGAGTGAACTCCGGCCAGGAGGTCCCGCACCTACACCTGCACATCTTCGGCGGCCGGCCGCTTGGCCCTATGCTGGCGCGGTGAGCGTTATCGTTGGTCGAAGGGGGATTGCCCTCCCGGGTTGAGCCGTTAGGGTCGCGCCACGAACCGACATCTAGGGGAGAAATGATGGCCACTGCAGCACCGCAAGGCGGCCTCTTGCTCGGCCGCGTCAAATCGCTCGACGCGATCCTTGCGACGGCCGAGAAAAAGGGGCTTCATCGTTCGCTCGGCGCCTTCCAGCTGACCCTGCTCGGCATCGGTGCGGTGATCGGCACCGGAATCTTCGTGCTGACCGCCGAGGCGGCGCAGAAGGCCGGTCCGGGGATGATGCTGAGCTTCATCATCGCCGGCGTGGTCTGCGCGGTCGCGGCGCTATGCTATTCCGAGCTGGCCTCGATGGTCCCGGTTGCGGGGTCGGCCTACACCTACACTTATGCCGTCATGGGCGAGCTGTTCGCCTGGATGGTCGGCTGGGCACTGATCCTCGAATATGCGATCGGCGCGTCCGCTGTCGCGGTCGGTTGGTCCGGTTATTTCGTCGGGCTGATGAAGAGTTGGGGGTGGGTCATCCCCCCGGCCTTGGCGGCGGGGCCGTTCGGCGGCGGGGTGTTCAACGTGCCCGCGGCCTTGATTGCCGGTTTGGTCACGATCCTGCTGATCATCGGCACCAAGGAGAGCGCGCGGGTCAACGCCATCCTCGTGCTGGTCAAGGTCACCGCGCTCACGGTGTTCATCATCCTCACCTACCCGGTGCTCAAGGGCGAGCATTTCACGCCCTTCATTCCCAACGGCTGGGGGACCTATGGCGTGGTCGGCGCCGCGGCCTCGATCTTCTTCGCCTATGTCGGGTTCGACGCCGTTTCGACCGCCGCCGAAGAGACCAAGAACCCGCAGCGCAACGTTCCGATCGGGCTCATCGGATCGCTCGGCATTTGCACCATCTTCTACCTGCTGGTCGCTGGCGGGGCGATCGGCGCGATGGGCGCCCAGCCGGTGCGCGATGCGCTCGGCCATCCTTTCCCGCCCGGCAGCCTCGAGCTCACCAAGCAATGCGAAGCGATCGTATCGCAGGGACTGACCCAGCCGCTGGTCTGCTCGCGCGAAGCCCTGGCGCACGTGCTGCGAACGGTCGGCTATCAGCGGATCGGCGACCTCATGGGCATTGCTGCCTTCGTCGCCCTTCCGTCTGTCGTGCTGATGATGATGTTCGGCCAAACCCGCATCTTCTTCGTCATGGCCCGCGACGGCCTCCTTCCCGACAAGCTGGCGTCGGTCCACCCCCGGTTCCACACGCCGCACATCGTCACCGCGGTGACTGGTGTCGGAGTCATGCTCGCAGCGGCCCTGTTGCCGGTCGGCAAGCTGGCCGATTATTCCAACTCGGGCACCCTGTTCGCCTTCGCGATGGTCGCCGTTTCGGTCCTCGTGCTGCGCCGGACCGATCCCAATCGCCGGCGGCCGTTTCGCACCCCGGCCGTCGGAATAATCGCACCCATCGCCATCCTCGGCTGCATCGGCCTTTACGTGATGCTGCCGCCGATCGCGATCCTTGTCCTGCCGGTATGGGGCGCGGTCGGGCTATTGCTCTACTTCGGCTATTCGCGCAGCCGCAGCCACGTCGGGCGCGGCGTCGTGGACGTGCCGGAGCTGGCGGCCGACGCTCCCGGCACGTCCGTCCCGCCAATGCCCGGCGCTCCGGCCCCGGGGTCGCCCGAAGAGCGCGGCTAGCGGCCTCGCATGGCCGACCGTTTCGGCTCGAAGGGATAAGTTCTTCCCCACGCCTTGGGCGTGGGGGAACTCAGCCGGCCAGCTCTCCCGCCAGGAGTTTGAGGTCGGCCTCGGGCCGGGCGCCGTAGTGCTGAATCACCTCGGCCGCGGCGATTGCGCCGAGCTTGAGCGATTGACCGAGGCCCATGCCGCGCGTGTCGCCGAACAGGAAGCCGGCCGCAAACAGGTCACCCGCTCCGGTCGTGTCGACGACTTCGCGCACCGGCTCGGCCGGGACGTCTACTCGCTCGCTGCCGCGGGTGGCGAGCGCGCCATGCTCGCCGCGGGTGACCACCAAAATCTCGACCTTGCCGCGCACCGCCGCGACCGCGCTGTCGAGGTGCGGGACGCCCGCCAGCATCTCGATCTCGGCCTGGTTGGCAAACAATATGTCGATCCGGCCGCCGTCGATCAGCTGGTTGAAGCCATCGCGGTGGCGCTCGATGCAGAAGATGTCGGACAGGCTGAAGGCGACCTTGCGTCCGGCGCCGCGGGCGATCTCGATCGCCCGGACCATCGCGTAGCGCGGGGTCTCGGGGTCCCACAGATAGCCTTCAAGATAGATCGCCGACGATCCGCGGATCTGCTGCTCGTCGAGCGCGCTCGACGGCAGGTGCTGTGCCGCGCCGAGGAAGGTGTTCATGGTCCGGTGGCCGTCGGGCGTGACCAAAATCATCGAGCGCGCGGTCGGCACGCCGACGTCGAGCGCCGGCGTGGTGAATTCGACGCCGGCCGCGGTCAGGTCGTGGCGGTAGAAATTGCCCAGCTGGTCGGGGGCAACCTGGCCGACGAAGCCGGCGCGGCCGCCGAGCGCCGCGATCCCCGCCGCCGTGTTGCCGGCGCAGCCGCCGCTGACCTCGCGCGCCGGACCCATATGGGCATAGAGGCGCTCGGCTTCCGCCGCGTCGATCAGCCGCATCGAGCCTTTGGTCAGCCCTTCCGCAGCGAGGAAGCCGTCGGTCGCGTCGGCGATGACGTCGACGATCGCATTGCCGATGGTGAGCACGTCGAGCCGGGTGTCGGTCATGAGGACTCCGAAAGCGGGAAAGCGCGCCGCCTAGCCCAAGCGTTCATTGCGCCGCAACCTTGCGCGGCGAAGGTGGGGCATGCATCGTCGGTCCATGCGTCGCTTCATCCCAGCCCTGACCTTGTTCCTCGCCGCCTGCGCCGCCCGCCCGGTGACGCCCGAGCCGACACCGGCGCCGGTTGCCGAGGCGCCTCGCCCGCAGGGCCGCAGCAGCATCGTCGGCCTCACCGCGTCCGAGCTCGTCGGCCACTTCGGCAATCCCGCACTGCAGGTCCGGGAAGGCACCAGCCTCAAGCTTCAGTTCCGCGGCCGCAACTGCATTCTCGATGCTTATCTCTATCCGTCGGACGCCGGGGGTGTTCAGCGCGTGACCTATGTCGACACCCGCGTGTCATCGGGCGCCGCGACCGATCAGGCCGCCTGTATCGCGGCGCTCGAAAACCCGAGCTGAGCCAGCGCCCATTCGGCGGCTTCCGCGACGACCGGATCCGAGTCGTCGAGGTGCGGGCGGATTGACGGCGCGAGCGCGGCGTCGCCGCAGTTCCCCGCTGCGATCAGGCAATTACGGAGCATGCGCCGGACGCCGATCCGCTTGATCGGCGAGCCGGCGAACATCTCGCGGAAGGCGGCCTCGTCCAAAGCGAGCAGGTCGCCGAGCCGGGGTGCGGCCAGCTCGGCCCGCGGCAGGAAGGCGCGGTTCGCGGCGGCCGCATCGGCGAACCGATTCCACGGGCACACCGCGAGGCAATCGTCGCAGCCGTAGATGCGGTTGCCCATCGCGGCGCGGAGCTCGACCGGGATCGGCCCGTCGTGCTCGATCGTCAGATAGGAGATGCAGCGCCGTGCATCGATGCGATGCGGCCCGAGGAACGCCTCGGTCGGGCAGGCCTCGAGGCAGCGGCTGCATGTCCCGCAATGCACGCCCGCGGCCGCCGGCGGGTCGGGCGTCAGCTCGAGGCTGGTCAGGATCACCCCGAGGAACAGCCAGCTGCCATGCTCGCGCGACACGAGATTGGTGTGCTTACCCTGCCAGCCGATCCCCGTCGCCTGGGCCAAGGGCTTCTCCATCACCGGCGCGGTGTCGACGAACACCTTGAGCTCCGATGGTGCGCGCTCGGTGATGAAGCGGGCGAGCGCCTTCAGCGCCTTCTTGACCGTCTTGTGATAGTCGCCGCCTTGGGCATAGACCGAGATGCGGGCGCGTTCGGGCCGGTCGGCCAGCGCGAGCGGGTCCGACGCCGGGGCGTAGCTCATGCCCAGCGCGATCGCCGATCTGGCTTCCGGCCACAGGCCGAGCGGCGACGCGCGCTGATCGGCGCGACTTTCCATCCAGCCCATCGTTCCGTGATGCCCGGCCTCGAGCCACTGGCGGAGTTCCCGGCCGGCCGCGTCGGCCGAGTCGGCGCGTGCGAATCCGCAGGCGGAAAAGCCGAGCCGCCGGGCTTCCTCCCGTATTGCTTCTTCAAGGCTTTCGTTGGTAGCCACGGCCCGCGCTTACACCGTTCGGCCCGTTTTCCGCAGGAATTTCAGTGCTTCAACAGGTCAAGGCTAATCCAGTGACGACCGGGCCCGCTGTCGAAGCCGCCAAGCTCGTCAAGGATTTCGGCGCTACCCGGGCGGTCGACGGGGTCAGCCTGGCTGTTCCGACGGGCACGATCTACGGCGTGCTGGGGCCGAACGGTGCAGGCAAGACCACGTTGCTGCGCATGCTCCTCGGGATCATTGAGCCATCGCACGGCAGCCGCCGCGTGCTGGGTTACGAGCGGCCGCTCGATGCCGCCCAGGAGATCGGCTACCTGCCCGAGGAGCGCGGCCTTTATCCGGCGATGCACGCGCGCGAGGCGATCGCCTTCATGGGCGCGCTCCGCGGTCTGCCGCTGCGCGAGGCGCGGCGCCGCGCCGACGCGCTGCTCGCCGATCATGGCCTCGGCGACTGGGCGAAGAAGCCGATCCGCAACCTGTCCAAGGGCATGGCGCAGACCGTGCAGCTGCTCGGGACGATCATCCACAAGCCCCGGCTGATCGTCCTCGACGAGCCCTTCTCGGGCCTCGATGCGATTAACCAGGCGCGGCTCGAGGAATTGATCCGCGGCGAGGCGCGGGGCGGCGCGACGATCATCTTCTCGACCCATGTGATCGCGCACGCCGAACGGCTGTGCGAGCGGGTCGCGATCATCGCCAAGGGCAAGGTCGCGTTCGACGGCCGGGTCGACGACGCGCGGGCCCGGCTGCGCCCCATCGTCCGCCTGCGCACGCGCGCAGCGGATGGGCCGTGGCGCTCGGTGATCCCGGCCGATGCCCGGACGGAAGACGATCATCTGGTGTTCGAGCTGCCGGCCAGCGGGCCCGAGCCATTGCTCAAGGCGCTGATCGACGGCGGCGCCGGGATCGAAGCGCTCGCCATCGAGCGGCCGGGGCTGCATGACGCCTTCGTCGCGATTGCCGGTGAAGCCGCCGCGGCGGCGATGGCCGAGGAGAAGCCGCAATGACCAAGCTCCTACGCGGTGCCTTCGTCATTGGGCGGCGCGATTTTTCCGCGACCGTGCTGTCCAAGACCTTCCTGTTCTTCCTCCTCGGGCCGCTGTTCCCATTGCTGTTCGGGGCGATTTTCGGCGGAATCGGCGCCAGCGTCGCCAATTCTCGCGAGCGGCCGGTCGTGGCCGTGGTCGCCTCGCCAGCCGACTTCGCCCGGCTCGCTGCGGCGCGCGAGCGGTTGACCGCGGCGGTCGATCCCGACCGGGTCGTGCGCCTGGCGCGGTTCGATGCGGAGCCTGATCTCGCCGCGCAGCAGAAGCGGTTGCTCGCGACCCGCGACCCGCCCGTCCAGGCGGTTTTGTCGAACGTGGCGGGACGGCCCCAGTTGGTCGGCTCGGTGCGGCCTGAGGGGACGACCGCCGGACAGCTCCGGCTGATCCTGGCCGATTCCGCGGCCGGACAAGAGCCGCTCCCGCTCGGCGTCACCCGCACCCAGTCGAGCTCCGGGTCGCTGAGCCGCGACCGGGCGGCGACCGGCCAGATCGGCCAGATGATCCTGTTCTTCCTGACGCTGCTGCTCTCGACCATGCTGCTGTCCCAGATGGTCGAGGAGAAATCGAACAAGATCATTGAGGTCGTGGCCGCGGCGGTGCCGATCGAATCTCTGTTCGTCGGCAAATTGTTCGCCATGGCCGCCGCCTCGCTGCTCGGCCTGATCGTGTGGTCCGCCGCCGGCGCCGGGGTCATTGCATCGCTCAAGGCCGGAGGGCTCGCGACCCTGCCCCAGCCGGCGACCGGCTGGCCCACCTTCCTCATCCTGACTGCCACCTATTTCGCGATGAACTATCTGCTGTTCGGGGCGGTGTTCCTGACCATCGGCGCCCAGGCTTCGACCGTGCGTGAGGTCCAGACGCTGTCGATGCCGGTCACCTTCGGCCAGATCCTGATCTTCGCCTTCGCCGCGGCGGCAGTCGGATCGCCCAATTCGGGGACCGCTTTGGCGGCCGAAGCCTTTCCCTTGTCGTCGCCGCTGGCGATGGTCGCCCGCGCCGCGCAGCAGCCGGAGATCCTGCCGCACCTCGTCGCGATCGCCTGGCAGATCCTGTGGATCGCGGTCATCCTGCGCCTCGGCGCGGCCCTGTTCCGCAAGACCGTGCTGAAGTCCGGGCCGGCGCGGCGGTGGTGGCGGCTTGGCCGTGCGTAGAAGGAGCCTGTTGATGCGTGGTCCGCTGATTGTTGCCGTCGCTCTGGTCCTTGGCGCAGCGAAACCTCCGGCAGCGCCGGTCGCCCTTCAGCCGGCGACGGCGTGGAAGGTCGATTATTCGCAGAACAGCTGCATCCTGACCCGGCAGTTCGCCGGCGCCGGCCAGACCTACGACTTCGAGCTGACCTTTGCGCCGGTCGAGAAGCGTGCGTGGCTGCGCATCGGCAGCGCGGAGCCGATCCGGCGGTTCGACGACGGCGACGCGATGGTCGAGGTGGATGGCGCGAAACTCTCCGAGCCAACCCATTTCAACGTCTTTGAGAATGCCAAGCACGGCACGACGCGCGAGTTCCTGTTCCTGCAGTTCCGGCGTGATGTCGGCGCGGCGGCGAGGTCGCTCCGGCTGGTCCCGGCGCGCCATGGCGACCTCCGGCTCGACCTGTCGGATTTTCCCGACGCGATGCGCGTGATGGGCTCGTGCATGGACGATTTGCACCGCTCGCTCGGGGTTGATCCGGCCGCCCTGCAATCGGTCGCGGTCGATCCCGAAGGCTGGTCGATGGCGTTCGTCCATTCGCCCGACCGGCAGTTCGACTTGCAGCTGCTCTACTGGGTCACGCCCCAGGGCACGGTCGACGAATGCAAAGTCGTGGCGCCAAGCGGCATCAGCGAGTTCGATGCCCGCGTCTGCGACGAGCTGAAGCAGAAAGGGCGCTTCAAACCCGCGAAAACCGCGGCCGGCGCCGCCGTCCGCGCGCCGGTGTTCGAGGATTTGCGAATGCGGCGCGAGACCCGGACTACGACAGAGCCGCTCGCGCCTGGCTCGTGAGCCATTCCTGCATCGCCATGTAGGGGAAGGGCCCGTGGCTGACCCGGGCGATCCCCGCCCGCGCCCAGTCCGCCCGGCTCGGGCCGCCTGGCAGGCGCATGGCGTTGACCGGAACCGGCACGGCGTCACAGATCCGCGCGACCAGCTCGAGGTTCGCCAGGCCCGGGACGAAATAGCCGTTCACGCCAACTGCGGCATAAGCCTGCCCGCGCGCGATCGCCTGGTCGGCGAGCGCGGCATCATGCGCCTCGGGCTTGGCCTTGAGGAACAGGTCGGTGCGGGCATTGATGAAGAAGTGGGCTCCAACGCCCGCCCGCAAGGCCGCGATCCGCTCGGCCTGGTCGGCGACTTCGTAGAGGCGGTCGGTGCCGACGATCTGGTCTTCGAAATTGCAGCCGATCGCCCCGGTTTCGGCCAGGCGCCGGCCGTTCGCGGTCAGCCCGGCTGAATCGGTCGCATAGCCTCCTTCGAAATCGATGGTGACCGGCAACTCGACCGCCGTCACGATCCTCGCCGCATTGGCCAGCGCGAGGTCGAGCGGAACCTCCTGTCCGTCGCCGAAGCCGTTGGCCATCGACACCGACGCGCTGCCCGACGCGATCGCCTTCGCGCCGGACTTGGCGACCGCCTCGGCGCTGCCCGCATCCCACGCGTTGAACAGCACCAGCGGATCGCCGGCGACGTGGAGCTTCGCGAAATCGTCGAACTTGCTCATGGCTGATTCGGCCTCCTCGGGATCACGATCCTTTGGGGCAGCGGCGCGATCCCGGCTTCTCGAATCTTGCGTCCAACACCCAAGCTCAACTTATCGCCGCGCGCGCCATTTCCTCGAGCTTGGCCATCAGCGCGCGATGCGGGAACGGGCCGTGGCTGATACGCGCGACTCCGGCGCTCGCCCACACCCCCTTGTCCGGCGCGCCGGGGAAGGCGATCACGTTCAACGGCAGCGGGACCTCGCGGACCACGCGCTCGATGTGCGCCGGGTCGGCCAGGCGCGGCACGAAGAAGCCGCTCGCGCCGGCGTCGGCGAACGCCTTCCCGCGCTCGATCGCCTGGTCGATCGTGGAGTCGCCGTGGTCCTGCGTCTTCAGCATCGTGTCGGTGCGGGCGTTGATGAAGAATTGCTCGCCGACCGCGCTTCGGATGGCGGCGATCCGCCGCGCCTGCAGATCGAGCGGGTGCAGGCCCTCGCCGCCGATCACCTGGTCCTCGAAGTTGCAGCCGACCGCGCCGGTCGCGGCGAGCCTGACGACATTGGCTGCGCCCTCACCGGGGTCGGCCGAGTAAGCACTTTCGAAATCGACCGTGAGCGGCAGTTCGACCGCGTTGACGATCCGCGCCGCGTTGGCCAGCGCGAAGTCGAGCGGCACCTGCTGCCCGTCGGGCCAGCCGTGCGCGTCGGCCACCGGGTGGCTGCCCGTGGCGAGCGCCTTGGCCCCGGCGGCAACGACCGCGAGCGCGCTTCCGACGTCCCAGATATTGTACAGCACGACGGGATTGCCCGGGACGTGCAGGGCGGCGAAGGTTTCATATTTGCTGGCCATGGCGCCGCGCCTAGGCCGCCGCTGCTTTGCACGCAATCCAGCGGCCGTTGTCATGGAACTGCAACACAAGAGTCACACAGCGGACCTCGAACCAACGCTAGGGCGGCCGAGTGGACAGTTCCGAAGGGATTTGGAGGACGCTGGTGAAGAAGATGCCCATCGCGCTGCCGTTCGCGGCGCTGCTCGTGGCCTGCGGGTCGAACACCGGTGGCGGTGGCGGCGGCTCGTCCGGCGACATCCGAATCGTCGGCTCCTCGACCGTCTATCCCTTCACCAAGGCCGTCGCCGAAGACTTCATGCGCGCTAACGCCGGAACCAACGTGATCGTTGAGTCGACCGGCACGGGGGCGGGCATGAAATCATTCTGCGCCGGAGTCGGCCCCCAGTATCCCGACATCGAGGACGCGTCGCGCGCGATCAAGAAGAGCGAGTATGACGACTGCGTCAAGAACGGCGTCAAGACGATCATCGAAGTGCCGGTCGGGATCGACGGCCTGACGGTCATCGAATCGACCAGCGGTCCGGCGATGAACCTGACCCAGGCCGACATCTACAAGGCGCTCGCGGCCAACCCGTTTGGCAAGGGGCCGAACACGACCAAGACCTGGAAGGACGTCAATCCGTCGCTGCCGGCGATCAAGATCCGCGTCCTCGGCCCGCCGCCGACCTCGGGCACGCGCGACAGCCTCGCCGATCTCTATTTGACCAAGGGCTGCGACAGCGATCCGGCGATGAAGGCGCTCGCCAAGAGCAACGAGGACGAGCACAAGAAAGTCTGCACCAAAATCCGCGAGGACGGCGCCTACGTCGAAGCCGGCGAAAACGACAACCTCTTGGTCCAGAAGGTGTCGGCCGACCCGGGCACGCTCGGCATCCTCGGCTTCTCCTATCTCGACGAAAATGCCGACAAGGTCCGCCCGGTGCAGATCGCCGGCGTCACGCCGAGCGAGGAGACGATCGCCAACCTGTCCTATCCGGGCGCGCGCCGGCTGTTCGTCTACATCAAGGGCGAGCATGTGCAGGCCAAGCCGAAGCTCAAGGACTTCGTCGCTCAATATTCCAAGATGTGGGGTAAGGGCGGCAAGCTCGAGCGGATCGGCCTGGTGCCGTTCGGCAGCGCCGACGCGGATGCCGCCGCCAAGCAGGCGGGCGAGCTCAAGCCGCTCGACCCGAGCACGCTGAAGTAATCGGGGGCCGACGGGCGGCATGAGCCTCGGCCTCGCCTTGCTCGCGATCCTGGTCGTCGCCCTGGCGGCTGGCTGGCTGGCCTATTCCCGCGCCAGCCGGCTGCGTCCGGCCAACAAGCTGCACTCGCTGCCGGTCTACCACGGCGCCTATACGGCGCTGTGGGCGGCGATCCCGGCGCTGCTGCTGCTTGCCGCCTGGGCGCCGCTGCAGTCGGGGATGGTTGACAAGGCGGTCCTGGCAAGTCCCGAGGGCCGGGCGCTCCCGGCCTTCGAGATGCAGCGCGAATCGATCCTGTCGGAGGCGCGCGAGATTGCCAGCGGCGAGCGCGCCCAGGGTTTCAACCCCGAATCCTCGACCCTCGCTCCGCGCTTCCGGCAAGCGCAGTCGCGCTATGCCATGATCGGCGGCTCGGTCGCGCTGCTCGCCGCGCTCGCCGCCGCGGTGCTCGCCGCCCGCCGCAGCTCGCCGACCTTCCGGGCGCGCACCGGGGTCGAGCGATGGGTCATGGTCGTGCTGTTCGCGGCGTCGCTGATCGCGATCCTGACCACGCTCGGAATCTTGCTCTCGCTGATGTTCGAGAGCCTGCGGTTCTTCAAGCTCTACCCGCTCCATTCCTTCGTGTTCGGGCTCGAATGGAGCCCGCAGACCGCGATTCGCGCCGACCAGGCCGGCTCGTCGGGGGCGTTCGGGTCGATTCCCCTGCTGTGGGGAACGTTTTTCATCGGCGCGATCATCGCGATGATCGTCGCCGTCCCGCTCGGGCTGATGAGCGCGATCTATTTGACCCAATATGCCCACGTCCGGGTGCGCGCGTGGCTCAAGCCGATCCTCGAGATCCTCGCCGGGGTTCCGACCGTGGTCTACGGCTATTTCGCCGCCCTGACCGTGGCGCCGGTCGTGCGCGACTTCGGCATTTCGATCGGCGTCACTTCGGCCAGCAGCGAGAGCGCGCTCGCCGCGGGCTCGGTCATGGGCATCATGATCATCCCGTTCGTCAGCTCGATGGCCGACGATTCGATCGCCGCGGTGCCGCAGGCGATGCGCGACGGCAGCCTCGCCCTGGGCGCGACCAAATCGGAAACGATCCGCAGGGTCCTCATCCCGGCGGCGCTTCCCGGGGTCATGGGCGGGATTCTCCTGGCCGTCAGCCGCGCGATCGGCGAAACCATGATCGTCGTCATGGCTGCGGGCCTGGCCGCGAACCTGACCGCCAATCCGTTCCAGAGTGTGACCACGGTCACCACCCAGATCGTCGGCCTGCTGACCGGCGAACAGGAGTTCAACAGCCCTAAGACCCTCGCCGCGTTCGCGCTCGGGCTGGCGCTGTTCCTGATCACCCTCCTCCTCAACCTCATCGCGCTGCACATCGTGCGCCGCTATCAGGAGCAGTACGAGTGACCGACGTCCGCGCCGCCGACGCCGTGCCCGGCACGGGCTCGACCGCTGCTAGCCGCTGGACCGCCGACGCCATGCAGCGTCGGCTCCGCCGGCGCTACGCCTTCGAGCGCGGGTTCAAGCTGACCGGCCTCGCCGCGATCTGCCTGTCAATCCTGTTCCTCGCCTTCCTGCTGTGGAACATGGGCTCGCAGGGGATTGGGGGCTTCACCCAATATCAGGCGGCGCTGCCGATCGACTTCGCCAAGAGCGACCTGTTCCTCGACCCGGCGGCGCTGCGCGGCCCCGATGCCGAGCAGACCGTCGCCAACGCCGATCTTTCGGGCGCCGTCTCCAAGGCCGCGACGACCGCCTATGGCCCGGAGGCGGCCGAGATGTTCAGCGACGGGGCGACGACCCTGCTGACCAAGGAGATCGTCCGCAATCCGGACATCCTCAACGGCCAGGCGTCCCTGTGGCTGCCGGTCGGCGGCAAGATCGACACCGCCGCCAAGCACCAGGGCGATGCAGCCAGCGAGCGGATTGTCAGCGCGCTCAAGCAGAAGCATGCGCTGCGGCGCTCGTTCAACGCCCAGTTCCTCAAGGGCTCCGACGCGACCGACCCGTCGGCGGTCGGGGTGTGGGGCGCGCTCAAGGGGACCTTCTACACCATCCTCGTCACGATCCTGCTCGCCTTCCCGATCGGCGTCCTCGCTTCGGTCTATCTCGAGGAGTTCGCGCCGAAGAGCTGGCTGTCGGACGCGATCGAAGTATCGATCAACAACCTCGCAGCGGTCCCGTCGATCATCTTCGGCCTGCTCGGCCTCGCCGTGTTCCTCGACGTCATGAACCTGCCGCGCTCGGCGCCCTTGGTCGGCGGCATGACCCTGGCGCTGATGACTTTCCCGGTCATCGTCATCGCCGGCCGCAACGCGATCAAATCGGTGCCGCCGTCGATCCGCGAGGCCGCGCTCGGGGTCGGCGCCTCGAAGCTTCAGGTGACCTTCCACCACGTCCTGCCGCTGGCGCTCCCC
>DASRAY010000151.1:0-8112 GCA_035637935.1 Sphingomicrobium sp. | reverse complement strand
CCGGCCGCACCGTCGATCACGTCGTTGCCGGAACCCCCGGTGATGACATTGTTGGCCGCATTGCCGGTCAGCGTGTCGGCGAACGCCGAGCCGGTGAGATTCTCGATGTCGATCAGCGTATCGATTCCGGCGCCGCCGGTGTTCTGCCCGCCGAACAGCGCCAGGTCGACGGTCACCCCCGACGCCGCCGAAGCGTAGCTTGCGGTGTCAAACCCGTCGCCGCCGTTAACGATATCATCGCCGCCGCCGCCCTCGATCACATTGTCGCCGGCATTGCCGGTCAGCGTGTCGTTGAACGCCGAGCCGGTCAGATTCTCGATGTCCCGCAAGGTATCGAGCCCGGACCCGCCCGTCGCCTGTTCGCCGGCAATTCCCAGGCTGACCGTGACGGCGCTCAAGGCATCGGCGTAGCTGGCCGTGTCGATGCCCCAAAAACCGTCGATGAAATCATCGCCCTCGCCGCCGATCAGAAGGTCGTTGCCGAGGCCGCCGTGCACTCCGTCGTCACCGCTGCCGCCATCGAGCACGCTGTCGTCCGGACCGTCCGACGACAGGAGGTCGTCGCCGGCGCCGCCCACCAGCATGTCATGGCCGCCGCCGCCGTAGATTCGGTCATTGCCGTCGCCGCCCTCGAGCAGGTCGTCGCCCTGCTCACCGTAGATACCGTCGTCGCCGTCGCCGCCGAGCAAATGATCGTTGCCTGCGCCGCCGTGAAGCTCGTCGGCGCCCCCACCGCCTGCGATGAGGTCGTTGCCGCCCCCGGATTCGAACCGTTCGGCGGCGCTTCCACCGAGGATCGTGTCGTCGGTGGCGCCGGTGAGCACTTTCTCGATCGAGCTCAGCGTGTCGATCGAGCCGTAGGTATCGACGGCCTGGTGCGCTCCGACGACGCCCGACGGTCCGGACACGGGATCGTCACCGAGGTTGACGAAGACCGCGCCGCCACCCCCGCCGGTGCCGGCGCCGTCTTCAACATAATTGACCGAGTCGGTCCCTTCGCCGCCGTCGAGCAGGTCCGAACCCTTGCCGCCCTCGAACCGATCGTCACCGGCGTTGCCGAACAGCTGGTCGTCGCCCCAGTCCCCGTGGATTCGGTTGTCGCCGCTGTTCCCGTTGATGATGTTGTCGAGGCTGTTGCCGCTCGCGGCGAGATTGTCGCTGCCGGTCAGGGTCAGATTCTCGACCTGCCACCACGGCAGGCTGTACGACACTGATGAGATGATGAGGTCGGTACCGGTCGCGCCGAATTCATCGGCAACATCGTTCGAATCGTCGACGTAATAGGTATCGTCGCCGGCCCCGCCGATCATATAATCGGCGCCCGTCCCGCCATCGAGCGAGTCGTTGCCGTTGCCGCCGACCAGCGTGTCGTTGCCGTCGCCGCCGTAGAGCTGATCGGCCCCGCCGTTGCCGGTCAGCGTGTCGTTGCCCTGCTGGCCGTAGAGGGTGTTGTCGGAATCGTTCCCGGTGATCTGATTGGCGAGCGAGTTGCCGAAGCCGATCGAGGCGGCGGTGCCGATCAGGACCAGATTTTCGAAAAAGTTCGGCAGAAAGTAAGTGACCGAAGCCTGGACCGTGTCGGTGCCCTGTCCGTCGAACTCGAAGATGGCGTCGGCATCGCTGTCGACGACGTACGTGTCGTTCCCGGCACCGCCGTACATGGCGTCATTGCCCGCTCCGCCGTCGAGCAGGTCGTTGTCCTGGTGGCCGAACAGCGTGTCCGCGCCGTCGCCGCCGAACAGCTGATCGTCGCCGGCCTCGCCGCCGAGCTCGTCGTCTCCGGTTCCGCCTTCGACAATGTCGTTGCCGGTGCCGCCGTACAGGCGATCGTTGCCGCCGGCGCCGATCAGATGATCGGCCCCGTCCCACCCGAGCAGCTGGTTGGCCGACTCATTGCCGGTTAAAAGGTCGGCGAATTGGCCGCCCGAGAGATTCTCGATGCTGACCAGCGTGTCCGTGCCCTCGCCGGTGTCCTGCGCGCCGGCGATCGCGAGGGATATGGTCAATCCGGTTGGGGCGTCATTGAAGTTCGCCGTGTCGACGCCCGCGCCGCCGTCGATGAGGTCGTTCCCGGCGCCGCTCAGGAAGCCATCGTCGCCATCTCCGCCGAGCAGCTGATCGTTGCCCTCATAGCCGGCAAGGAAGTTGTTCGCGGAATTGCCGGTCAGGATGTCGGCGTAGATCGTTCCATGGGCATTTTCGATGTCGATCAGCTGGTCGACGCCGATGAACGCGGCGTCGGCGGTAACCGAACGGGCTTCGCCGGTCGCCAGGTTGACGCTGACCCCCGCCAGCGCAAGCGAATAAGCGACGCTGTCGTTGCCTTCATCGCCGTCGTAGACGTCGTTGCCGGCACCCGGCATTCCAAAGATGGTGTCATCGCCCAAGCCGCCATGGACCTGATCGCTGCCGGCGCCGTCGAAAAAACTGTCGGCGCCATCATTGCCGTTGAGGACGTCATCACCGCCCAGCCCGTTGATGGTGTCGTCGTCCGCAGTGCCATTCAGAGTGTCATTCCCGGCAGTTCCGTTGATCGTCGGCATTCGTTTCCCCGCCATCACACGCGGGCATCGCAGCGCCGCCGATTTTCAATTCTCGCCTTCGTCCAGCAGCGGCTGACCGCGGCCGGTGGCGCCCGAAGTGCAGTGGAATGCCGAATGGGCGATCCCCGCAGATCCCGATGCTAGTGGCGAAATCCACCGTGACAAGCGCGCGCCGCCTGGACCCACGCACCTTGCACCAGCACTGCCTCGCGCGAATCGCGTTTGCGACCCCTCCGCGGGGCTGGATTCTTCCGAGTCCGGTGCCCCCGGATCACCCTTGCGCGAGCGCTCCCCGCACCGCCTTGTCGAGCGCGTCGGCGCGGAACGGCTTGGCGAGCAGCGGCGCACTGGGCGCGACCCGCCGCACCGCCTCGGTCTCGCTGTAGCCGGACACGAACAGGATCGGCAGGCTCGGGCGCTTGGCGAGGAGACGGTTGGCGACTTCGGCGCCGGAGAGGCCGGGCATGATGAAGTCGAGGACGACGAGGTCGGGCTTCTCGCGCGCGGCTTCCTTGAGGCCATGCTCGCCGTCGGCCGCCGAGCGGACGCGATAGCCCTGGTCCTCGAGCGTGGCGACGATGAACTGGCGGACGTCGGGGTCGTCGTCGATGACCAGGATGTTCGCCGGCCTGCGCTTGGCGCTGGCCTCCGCCTCCTCGGTCCCGGCGACTTCGACAGCCGCATCGCCCTCGGACACCCGGAACAGCAGCTTGACCGCCGTGCCCTCGCCGGCCACGCTTTCGAGCCGCGCGGTCCCGCCCGACTGGCGGGCCATGCCATAAACCATGCTCAAGCCGAGGCCCGTGCCCTTGCCCACCTCCTTGGTAGTGAAGAACGGCTCGAAGGCGCGCGCGGCGACATCCGGGGTCATGCCGATGCCGGTGTCGCTGATGGTCAGCTCGATGAACTCGCCGTCCTCGATCTCCGGGTCGTCGGCGACGGAGATTCGGCGGCTTGAGAAGCGCAGGATTCCGCCGTCGGGCATCGCGTCGCGGGCGTTGATCGCGAGGTTGAGGACCGCGACCTCGAGCTGGGTCGGGTCAGCCATCACCGGCAGCGTCTCCCGGTCGAGGTCGAACTCCTTGGTGATCCCGGGGCCGAGCACGTTGCGCAGCATCGGCCGCATGTTCTCGATCAGCGGCGCGACGTGGGTCGGCCGCACCTCGAGCCGCTGGACCCGGCTGAAGGCGAGCAATTGCCCAGTGAGACGCGCCCCGCGCTCGGCGGCCGCCAGCGCGTTGTCGGCAAAGCGCTTGAGCTTGTCGTCGTCGGCGCGTTTGGCGATGATGTCGAGCCCGCCGACAACGACGGTCAGCAGGTTGTTGAAGTCGTGCGCGATGCCGCCGGTCAGCTGCCCCAAGGCTTCCATCTTCTGGCTCTGGCGAAGCTGCTCCTGGGCGGCCTTGAGGTCGGTGATGTCGCGCGCTTCGAACAGCAGATAGATGATCGCTCCGTCGGGCCCGCGCACCGGTTGTACCGAAACGTCGAGATAGGCCGTCGGCATCCCGTCGCGCTCCATCTTCACCTCGGTGGTGAACACCTTGCCTGAGGCGGCAGCGGCAATGCCCCTCTTCATGGTCGCCCGGTGCTGCGGGTAGGCCGTCATGGTCGGCGCATCCCACAGTTTCTTGCCGACCGCGTCCTTGGGCTCCGGGTGGCGCCACATCTCGCGCCGGTTGTTGACCGCGAGCACGGTCCCGTCCGGCTCGAGCAGGACCATGACCTCGAGCGCCGCTTCGAACACCGCCCGGAACTGCGCCTCGCTCGCAGCCAGGGCATGGGTCTGTTCCTCGACCTGGCGGCGGAGCTCGAGCTCAGCCTCCTTGGCGAGCGTGATGTCGGTGGCGACGCCGATGAAGCCGGCGAGCGCGCCATCAGGTCCGATCCGCGGCTGCGACACGCTTCTGAGCCAGCGATATTCGCCATCGTACCGCTGATAGCGCCCCTCGAGCGTGAACGGCTGCAGCGACGCCTCCCCGGCAATGCTTTCGGCGACGATGTGCTCGACATCATCCGGGTGAATGCGGACGTGCCAGTCGAGCGTCCGCGCCTCCTCGCGGTCGCAGCCCGGCCCGCACGCAAATTCGGCATAGGCCTCGTTGACGAAGTCGCGGACCCGGTCGAGCCGAGTGACCCAGATCATCACCGGTGCGGAATCGGCGATCCGCCGGAACCGCGCTTCGCTTTCGCGCAGCGCCCGCTCGGCGTCGCGCTGCTCGGTTACGTCCTGGACGACGATGATGATCCCGCGCACCGTCCCCGACGTGTCGGCCCAGGGCACGTAATCGGTCTGCACCGCGACTCGCCCGCGATCCTTGTGATCGAACTCCGAGGCGAAGAACACGCGCTCGCCTGCCAGCGCCTTCTCGTACATCGGCTGCCGCTGCTCGAATGCGGTCGCGCCGAGCACCGCCTTCAAATGCTTGCCGAGCACGTCCTTGCGCGCCCAGCCGAGCCAGTCGGCGAGCGGTTTGTTGATGAACCGGTATTTGAGGTGGGAATCGACGTAGCAGACCATCACCGGCAAGATGTCGGCGATCGCCAGCATATTGGCGAAATCCATTTCGCCGCCAACCGCGGTGACCAGCGGTGCATAGCCCTCGGGCGTGCGCGGTCGGGTCAGCAACTGCGCCGCCGTCGCCTTCCGTCCCCGCGTCCGATTGCCGCCGTCCGCCATAAGCCCATGATTCCGCGAAAAAAGGAAAGAGTCGACTCACCAGGGCCGAAGCGCCGGCTCGGCAGGAACGGCTGGCGGGGAGGTGGGTTGCAGCCCCCGAATCGGACTCGCCTTGATCAATAAACAAGCGTAATAGCCGCGCCCGTGCCGGATCGCTTTCGGCCGCGGCTCCTGTTCAGCCGCGGCCGCCTCACACGGGAGGGCAAAGGCGATGGCGAACCGCATTCCCACCATCCTGACGCTGGCCGCGTTCACCGCTCTATCGGGCGCGGCGCTGATTCCGACGGCGCCCGCCGCCGCGGCATGCCCGCCGGCGCCCGGACTGACCGGCTATTGGCGCGGCAACGACCAGGGCGATTACTACATCCGCCAGATCGGCAACGAGGTAGTGTGGGTCGGCCTCGACTCGACCACTGACGGCGCCGGCTGGACCCACATGTTCCGCGGCTACCGCAACGGCAACGTCATCAACGGCGCTTGGCGCGACGTGCGCGGCAACACCGGCATGGGCACAATGAGCCTGGCGGTCATGGGCATGACCCTTGTCCGCACCAACGCGACCGGCAGCGGCTTCGGGGGCACGCGGTGGGTCAAGCGCTGCAACTGACGGACAGGGGCGAGAGCGATGCGGACGATTTCAACCATCATGGCGGGCGCGGCGGCGCTGGCGATCAGTACCGGTCTCGGGCCGGCGACCGAGCCGGCTGGCGCGATGTGCTCGTTCCACGGGCTGAACGGCCACTGGCGCGGCAATGACGGGGGGATCTACAGCGTTCACGAGAGCGGCAGCCGGGTCTGGTGGACGGCGATGAGCGGCGATGGCGGCCGGTCGTGGCAGCACCGCTTCCAGGGGACTCGCAGCGGCGACATCGTCACCGGACGCTGGGCCGATTTCCACGGGCCGATGGGCCGCGGTACGCTGACCGTGCGGGTGCGCGACATCATGCATATGACGCGCATCGCCAACACCGGAAGCGGGTTCGGCGGCGAGCGCTGGTGGCGCACCTGCAACGATGTGGTCGGCAATCCCGGCTGACAAAACGCCCCGGCCGATACGACCGGGGCGCTCCCCTTTCGACCGGTGATGACCGCCCCCTAGTCGATCTTGGGCAGGGTCGAATATTGGTGGAACGGCGGCGGGCTGGACAGCGTCCATTCGAGCGTCGTCGCGCCTTCGCCCCACGGGTTGTTGGGCGCCTTCTTGCCGGCAGCGAAGGTGTAGATGAGGTTGACGAAGAACACCCCGACCGCGACCGCGGTGATGACGTAGCCGACGCTCGCGACATAATTCCATTTGGCGAGCGCCGGCGTGTAGTCCGGGATGCGCCGCGCCATGTTCTGCAGCCCAAGGAAGTGCATCGGGAAGAACACCAGGTTCACGCCGATGAACATCAGGAAGAAGTGTATCTTGCCGAGCAGTTCGTTGTACATGCGGCCGCTCATCTTCGGCAGCCAGTAATAGAAGCCGCCGAAGATCGCGAACACCGCGCCGAGGCTGAGCACGTAGTGGAAGTGCGCGACGACGTAATAGGTGTCGTGCATGTAATTATCGACGCCGCCGTTGGCGAGCACGACTCCGGTCACCCCGCCGACCGTGAACAGGAAAATGAAGCCGATCGCCCACAGCATCGGCGTTTCGAAGGTGATCGAGCCGCCGTACATGGTCGCGATCCAGCTGAAGATCTTCACTCCGGTGGGGACGGCGATGACCATCGTCGCGGCGGTGAAGTACATCTTCTCGTTCACGTTCATGCCAGTCGTGAACATGTGGTGCGCCCAGACGACGAAGCCGACCACGCCGATGGCGACCATCGCATAGGCCATGCCGAGATAGCCGAACACCGGCTTGCGGCTGAAGGTCGCGACGATCTGGCTGACCATCCCGAAGCCCGGGAGGATCAGGATGTACACTTCCGGATGGCCGAAGAACCAGAACAGGTGCTGGTAGAGGACAACGTTGCCGCCGCCCGACGCGTCGAAGAAGGTCGTCCCGAAGTTGCGGTCGGTGAGCAGCATGGTGATCGCGCCCGCCAGCACCGGCAGGGCCAGCAGCAGCAGGAAGACCGTGACCAGGATCGACCACACGAACAGGGGCATCTTGTGCAGCGTCATGCCCGGGGCGCGCATGTTGAAGATGGTCGTGATGAAATTGATGGCGCCGAGGATCGAGCTGGCGCCGGCGAGATGGAGCGAGAAGATCGCCATGTCGACCGCCGGCCCGGACGAGCCCGAGGTCGACAGCGGGGCGTAGAGCGTCCACCCGGTGCCGACGCCAAGACCGGTGCCGCCGGACACGAACGACGAGCCCAGGAGCAGGATGAACGATGGGACGAGCAGCCAGAAGCTGATGTTGTTCATGCGCGGGAAGGCCATGTCCGGCGCCCCGATCATCAGCGGCACGAACCAGTTGCCGAAGCCGCCGATCATCGCCGGCATGACCATGAAGAAGATCATGATCAGCCCGTGGGCGGTGATCAGCACGTTCCAGTGGTGCAGCGCCTCGTCGAAGTTCGCACTCCCTGCGCCGATCGGCCAGCCCCAGGTGTGGAGATACTGGATGCCGGGCTCGGCCAGCTCGAGGCGCATGATCCCCGAGATGGCGCCGCCGATCACGCCCGCGACGATCGCGAACAACAGATAGAGCGTGCCGATGTCCTTGTGGTTGGTCGACATGAACCAGCGGGTGAAGAAGCCCGGCTTGTGATCGGCGTGATGCTCCGCCCCGTGGGCCTCGTGCGACTGGAGATGGAGTGCGTCGGCGGTCGTGCTCATTTACTCGGTCCGTCTCTTACTGGTTCGCGCGATTGGCGACGTTCGGGTTCTTGGGCGCAGGCGTAGGCTGAGCCGCAGCCGTGCCCGGCGCCGCCGGTGCAGGTGTGGTCATCTCGCCCG
>DASRAY010000150.1:0-3417 GCA_035637935.1 Sphingomicrobium sp. | reverse complement strand
GAGATCGCGACACCAACGGCGAGGCCCACCAGCATCAGCGGCGCCGACACCAGCACCAGCGTGACGATCGCGTCGCGGGCAACGTCGAGGACTTCCGGGCCGGTCATTCCGCCTCCTTCTCTCTTTCCCCGCTCTCTCCTCCTTACCTCTCCCCGCTTGCGGGGAGAGGTCGGATCGCGAAGCGATCCGGGTGAGGGGGATTCTCCCCGAGCCGAGCTTGTCGAGGGTCCCCCTCACCCGGCTCACCGTCTTCGCTGCGCTTCGACGGTTCACCCTCTCCCCGCAAGCGGGGAGAGGAAAGAAACTAGATCGGCATCTTCATGATTTCCTCGTAGGCCTGGATGACCTTGTCGCGCACCGACACGAGGGTTTCGATCGCGACCTCGGTCTCGCTCACCGCGGTCACCACGTCGACGAGATTGGCCTTGCCGGCAGCCATGGCCTTGGCCTGCGCGTCGGACTTGCGGCCGGCATCGACCACCGAACCGAGCGCCTCCTTCACCAGCGCGCCGAAATCCGGGCCCGCCGACGCAGGCCCGCCGGGTTTGGGCATCGCCAGAGCGCCCGACGGATCGGCGGCAAGCCGCGCGAGCTTGGCATAGGCGCTGGCAGCGGAGAGGGGCGAGGCCATGCGGGCTCCTTGAAGGACGGACGCGAGGAATTACGCCTTGAGCAGGTCGAGCGTGCGCTGGATCATGCGGCGGGTCGCGC
The DNA here is from genome assembly GCA_035637935.1 of Sphingomicrobium sp. Taxonomy (GTDB): domain Bacteria; phylum Pseudomonadota; class Alphaproteobacteria; order Sphingomonadales; family Sphingomonadaceae; genus Sphingomicrobium. The sequence continues at coordinate 2,706 of DASRAY010000150.1, read as the reverse complement.
CGATGACGTTGAGGTTCGCCTCGTAGGAGCGCTGGGCCTCGCGCATGTCGGTCATCTCGACCAGCGAATTGACGTTCGGATATTTGACGTAGCCGTTCGGGTCGGCGGCCGGATGTCCGGGCTCGTATTTGGTGCGGAATTCGGCCGGATCGGTGCGCACCCGGCCGAGCCCGACCACGTTCGCGTCGAGCGCGCGGTCGACCTCGGAGCGAAAGGTCGCGATCTTGCGCCGGTACGGATCCGTTCCCGGGCCTTTCGCGGTCGAGTCGGCGTTGGCGATGTTCTCGGCGATCACGCGCATGCGGCCGGCCTGGGTGCGCAAGCCCGACGCCGCGATCGCCATCGATTTCATGAAGTCCATGATGCCCTCTCAGCGCTTGCCGAGCGCGGTGCGGAACAGACCCATGCTGCGGCTGTAGAGCGAGGTCGCGGCCTGGAAGTCCATCTGGTTCGCCGCGACCTTCATCATTTCGTCCTCGATGCTGACCGCGTTGCCGGTCGGCCGCACCTCGTAGCCGCCCTGCCGGTTGGTGAACTGCGAGCCGCCGGCCGCCGCGATATGGGTCGGCTGCGTCCGCGCGAGCATCACCGGACCGCCCGCCTGCGCCGACGGGGGCTGCTTGAAATCGAGCGGGGTCAGGTCGCGCGGGCGGAAGCTCGCGGTGTCGGCGTTGGCGACATTCTCGGCGAGCACGCGCTGGCGCTCCTGATGCCACTGCATCCGGGTGCGCAGCATGGTGAGGATCGGAAGGTCGGAAATCGGCATGAGGTTGCCTGGCCCCTCTTCTGGGTAGGCAGACTTTGCCTAGAGCATGGTTAATGCGCGGTTAACCTCTCCCTAAGAGACTACCGCTCGGGCGCGCCGTTAACCCTGTCGAGCGGCGGCATTTCGCACAGACGTTCCTTTGCGTTTACAATTTGTTATGGTGTGTGGCGCCGGCGGGCCGCCTTTGGCCGGTCCGGCCAAAGCCTATCCCGGAGCGGAGCGAAAGACCGCAGATGTTCGACAGTTTGTTCGGCGCGGAGGGATCGCTGATCGTGCGTTTCGTCGTCGCCTTTGTGATCGTGCTCGGCCTGATCGCGCTGACCTTCTGGCTCATCCGCCGCTTCGGCGGCACGCGGGTCGGAACGGCCGCCGCGCGCGGGCGCGCGCCGCGCCTTGCGGTGGTCGATGCGGCGCCGGTCGACGGACGCCGCCGCCTTGTGCTGGTGCGGCGCGATAACGTCGAGCATCTGCTGATGATCGGCGGCCCGACCGACATCGTGGTCGAGGAGAATATCCTGCGTGCCGTGCCGGTGACGCCGCCGCGCGACGTGCCGGTGCCGCGCACGCCCGGCGCGGTCGAGGCGGCAAGCGCGACGCGCCCGCCCGCCGACGAATGGGCGCAGGAGCCCTCCCCGCGCCAGCAAGCCGAATTGTCGCGACCGTCCTTCCCGCGTCCCGATGCGCTGCCGCGGCCGCGACCCCCGCTCGATGCCCTCACCCGCGCGACCGAAGCGCTCGCGCGCTCGGGCGAGCCGCTCGGGCGTCCGACCCTGCCGCCGAGCCTCACCCCGCGCCCGAGCGAACCGCCGCTGGTGCCCGCGGGCGAGCCGGACGCCGACCGCCCGGCGCCGCCGAGCGCGGATGCCGCCCTCGCCAACATGGCGCAACGCCTCGAAGCGGCGTTGCGCCGGCCTGGCGCGCCCGGCCAGCCGGCCGAGGCTGCCGACGTCGCACCCACCGAGTCCCCGGCGACCGCGCCGAACGGCGGAACGCAGCGGCCGGACAACAAGACCGGCAAATCGAAGTCGGTGCTCGACAGCCTCGAAGAGGAAATGGCGAGCCTGCTCGGCCGTCCGCCCGGCAAGGAGTGATAGCGGCTCCCCGCATTCGCGCGTAAGTGACTCGCTTGAGGCGACTCACTGATTCGCGGATGCACCGATCTTGAACCTCATTCGCCTGCGGCGCTGCGCCCTGCTCAGCCTTGCGCTTGTCGCGCTCGCGACGCCTGCCGCCGCGCAGGACATCAGTGTCACCTTCGGCCAGGGTCAGGGACTGACCGAGCGCGTGCTGCAACTGATCGCGCTGCTCACGGTGCTGTCGCTCGCGCCGTCGATCCTCGTGATGGTGACGTCGTTCACCCGCATCGTGGTGGTGCTCTCGCTGCTGCGCACCGCGCTCGGCACCGCGACCGCACCGCCCAACGCCGTGATCATCTCGCTCGCGATGTTCCTGACCGCGTTCGTGATGTGGCCGACCTTCCAGGTCGCCTACGACCAGGGCGTCCGTCCGCTGCTGGCGAACGAGATCGCGCCCGAGCAGGCCTTCGACCGCGCCGCCGACCCGTTCCGCAGCTTCATGATGAAGAACGTGCGCGAGAAGGATCTGAAGCTTTTTCAGGACCTCTCCGGCCAGCCGTTGCCCGCCAAGGCCGAGGACATGTCTCTCCGGGTGCTGGTGCCGTCCTTCATGATCTCGGAACTGAAGCGTGCGTTCGAGATCGGCTTTCTGCTGTTCCTGCCGTTCCTGATCATCGATCTGGTGGTCGCATCGGTGCTGATGTCGATGGGCATGATGATGCTGCCGCCCGTGGTGGTCTCGCTGCCGTTCAAGCTGATCTTCTTCGTGCTGGTCGACGGCTGGCATCTGGTGGCCGGCTCGCTGGTCCGAAGTTTCGTCAGCGGGTAGCCGGCCCTATTTCGGCCGGTGGTGGTGAGCGACTA
>DASRAY010000149.1:0-2122 GCA_035637935.1 Sphingomicrobium sp. | reverse complement strand
CGCGAGCCCGCGCCAGTCGGACGTGATGGTGGTCGCCGGGACGCTGTGCAACAAGATGGCCGCCCCGCTGCGCCGGGTCTACGACCAGATGAGCGAGCCACGCTACGTCATCTCGATGGGTAGCTGCGCCAACGGCGGCGGTTATTACCATTACAGCTACTCGGTGGTCCGCGGCTGCGACCGGATCGTGCCGGTCGACATCTACGTGCCCGGCTGTCCGCCGACCGCGGAGGCTTTGCTTTACGGGATCCTGCAGCTGCAGCGGAAGATCCGCCGCGAAGGGACGATCGAGCGGTGACGGTCGCGCTGCATGTTCCCCGTTACGCCGACGCTCCCGGATCGCTCGGCAAGCTCGCCAACGCGCGGCCGCGCCCGGGCCTCGAGACCGCGTTCGACGTCGCGCGCGACGATCTCCTCGCCGTGCTCAAGGCGCTGCGCGACGAGCATGAGTATCAGCAGCTGATGGAGATCGCGGGGGTCGACTACCCTGACCGGGCCGAACGGTTCGAGGTGGTCTACTGCCTGCTGTCGCTGACCAGGAACCATCGCGTGCGGCTGCATGTCGCGACCGACGAAGCGACCCCGGTGCCGAGCGTGACTTCGCTGTGGCCGGTCGCCGGCTGGCTCGAGCGCGAGGTATTCGACATGTACGGGGTCGGTTTCTCCGGCAATCCGGACCTGCGCCGGATCCTCACCGACTATGGGTTCGAGGGCCATCCGCAGCGCAAGGACTTCCCGCTGACCGGTCATGTCGAATTGCGCTACTCGGAAGCCGAAAAGCGCGTGGTCTACGAGCCGGTCCAGCTGCCGCAGGATTTCCGGACGTTCGACTTCCTGATGCCGTGGGAAGGGCCGGACTATGTCCTTCCCGGCGATGAGAAAGCCGCCGCTCCGCCGGCGCCCCCGCCGCCGACGCCCCAGACGACCGACAAGCCGGCGGACACCGGCGCTGGCAAGCCGGCCGACGAGCAGGCGACCAGGGAAGCGCGCAAGCCGCGCGCCGCCAAGGCGAAGAGCGAGGTGACCAAGCCGTCGCGGAGGAAGAAGCCGTGACCGACGTCCGCACCAAGCCGCGCAAGGTCGAGGTCAGCGTCGGCGCCGGCGGGCGCGGGCCCGACCTCGCCGAGCCGCTCGGCCAGCCGCGCGATCCGGGCGACGACGCGATCGGCAATTACACGATCAATTACGGCCCGCAGCATCCGGCGGCGCACGGCGTGCTGCGGCTGATCATGGAGCTCGACGGCGAAATCGTCGAGCGCGTCGACCCGCACATCGGCCTGCTCCACCGCGGCACCGAGAAATTGATCGAGTACAAGACCTACGCCCAGGCGCTGCCCTACTTCGACCGGCTCGATTACTGCTCGCCGATGTGCATGGAGCACACGTTCGTGCTCGCCATCGAGAAACTGATGGGGCTCGAGATCCCGCTGCGCGCCCAGTACATCCGGGTGCTGATGGCGGAGCTGACCCGCATCTCCAACCATCTGCTGCAGATCGGCAGCCACATCATGGACAATGGGGCGATGACCCCGAACCTGTGGCTGTTCGAGGTGCGCGAGGACACGCTGCAATTCTACGAGCGGGCGTCGGGCGCGCGGATGCACGCCAATTACTTCCGCGCCGGCGGCGTGCGCTACGACCTGCCCGACAAATTGCTGGCCGACATGGGCGACTGGCTCGACCATCGGCTGCAATTGTTCGAGGACGCGATCAGCCTGGTCACCGACAACCGCATCTTCAAGCAGCGCAACGTCGACATCGCGAAGGTGTCGAAGGAAGACGCGATCGCCTGGGGCTTCTCGGGCCCGATGATCCGCGCCGCGGGCGTGCCGTGGGACATCCGCAAGTCGCAGCCCTACGAAGTCTACGACCGGATGGAGTTCGACATTCCGGTCGGCACCAACAGCGACTGCTATGACCGCTACATGGTCCGCTGCGAGGAAGTGCGGCAGTCGGCGCGGATCATGCGCCAGTGCCTCGAGCAGATGCCCCAGGGCCCGGTCGCGACCGCCGACCGCAAGGTGTTCCCGCCGAGCCGGGCCGAGATGAAGACGTCGATGGAGGCGCTGATCCATCACTTCAAGCTCTACACCGAAGGCTATCACGTGCCCGCCGGCGAGGT
>DASRAY010000148.1:0-24913 GCA_035637935.1 Sphingomicrobium sp. | reverse complement strand
CCGAGCTTGCCGCGCTGGTCCTCGACGAGGATCTGCAATGGAAGCGCCTCAAGGGCGATCTGCGCAAGGTCCGGGACAAATTCGCCGACGAGCGGCGCACCGCGTTCGCGGAAGCCGCCCCGGCCCGCGAGATCGACTGGTCGGCGATGATCGAGAAGGAGCCGATCACCGTGATCCTGTCGCAGCGCGGCTGGATCCGGGCGATGAAGGGCCATGTCGCGCTCGACGAGGTCAAGGACCTCAAATGGCGCGAGGGCGACGGGCCGTTCGTCCACTTCCACGCCCAGACCACCGACAAGCTCGCGTTGTTCGCCTCGAACGGCCGGGTGTACACGCTGGCCGGGGACAAACTGCCGAGCGCGCGCGGGTTCGGCGAGCCGGTGCGGCTGTTCATCGATCTCGACGCCGAGGTCGACATCGTCGAGCTGCTGGTGGCCCGGCCGGAGACCAGGCTGCTGGTCGCTTCGTCCGACGGCAAGGGCTTCGTCGCGAGCGGCGAGGCGACCCTCGCCGAGACCCGCAAGGGCAAGCAGCTGGTCAACGTCCGGCCGGGCGCGAAGGTGGCGGTGGTGCGCGCTGTTCCGGAGGGCGCGGACATGGTCGCGGTGGTCGGCGAGAACCGCAAGATGGTGGTGTTCGCCCTCTCCGAGCTGCCCGAGCTGGCGCGCGGCCAGGGCGTCACCCTGCAGCGCTATCGCGACGGCGGCCTGTCGGACGCGATCGCGTTCCGACTGGCGGACGGGATCAGCTGGCAGCTCGGCGGCGAGAGCGGCCGCACGCGCACCGAGACCGACCTCGCCGCCTGGCGCGCGGCCCGCGGCGCGGCCGGACGCATGCCGCCGATCGGTTTCCCGCGGACCAACCGGTTCGACTGATTGAACAGCCCCGGTTAACAATCCGGCACAGAGGGAAAAGATACTCGGAATTAACTGATCGGCGCTCATAGCGGCCGGATGCAGGCTGCAGCACACCGCCTGCCGGCGGCCGAGAGGCACCGGCGGGGGGACAACCCGAGCGCGAAACCGCACCTTGCGGCTGCGGACGACACCGGCTTGCTCGATGCCCTGCCGATCGCCGCGGCGATCGTCGAGCGCGACTCCGCGAAGCTCAAGGTCACTGCGCACAACAGCCGGTTCTTCGAAACCGTTCGCCAATCGACCTGTACCGCGGCCGATTGGAACGAGGCCGACTGCCTGAAAGAAGGCCCGATCGGCGAGCTGATCCATCGCTTCTTCGACGGCACCGACACCGCCGGCGAGCTCGATTTCAAAGACGGCGAAGGAGTGTCGTCGCGCTTCTTCCGGGTCAAGCTCGCGCCACTGCCGCGAACCAAGGGCAAGGTCGCGCGCTGCCTGTTGAGCGTGGTCGACCGGACCGTCGAGGTCCAGGCCGAGCGCACGCTCCGCGCCGAGATGCTGCGCGACAGCCTGACCGGACTGCCCAACCGCCTCGCTTTCTCGGAAGCGATCGAGAAGGCCGGAGAGAAAGTCGCGCGCGACCTCGAGCATGCGGTGCTGGTGGTCGACATGCTGCGCTTCAGCCGGATCAACGAATCGATGGGCAGCCTCGCCGGCGACGAATTGCTGATCACCTTCGCCCGCCGGCTGATCCTTGCGCTCCGCGCCGGCGACATCCTCGCCCGCACCGGCGGCAACGAGTTCGGGGTGCTGGTGTCGCTGCGCCGCGGGGTCGAGGACGCGCTCAAGGCGGCCGAGCGCATCCAGCAGGTGATGACCACTCCGTTCAAGCTGTCCGACCTCGAGATCCGGGTCGAGTGCGCGATCGGAGTCGCGCTGATGCACGCGGCCCAGGATCCCGAAGAGCTGTTCCGTAACGCCCAATTCGCGGTCAAGCAGGCCAAGCTCGCTGGCTGCCCGCAAGTCTATGAGCCGAAGCAGGCGACCGAGGCCCGGCGCCGCTTCTCGATCGAGACCGAGCTCCGCCGCGCGCTCGACAAGGACCAGCTGAAGCTGTTCTACCAGCCGCTGATCAACCTGAAGTCGGGCGAGGTCGCCGGGTTCGAGGCGCTCGCCCGCTGGAATCACGAGGACCGGGGCGAGATCAGCCCGAACGAGTTCATCCCGGTTGCCGAGGAGAGCGGGCTGATCCTGCAGCTCGGACGCTGGGCGATGGACACGGCGGCGCAGACCCTGGCCGACTGGGACAAGCAGAGCGGCGAGAAATTGCCCATCTACGTCGGCGTCAACCTGTCCGCGATTCAGGTCGCTCGCGACGACATTGCAGCCGTCGTTGCGAGCGCCCTGAAGTCGAGCGGGCTGACCGGCGACCGGCTGACGCTCGAGCTGACCGAAAGCTCGATCGTCCAGGACCCGGCGCGTGCGACCCGGGTGTTCGACGCCCTGAAGGCGCTCGACGCGACCGTCGCGATGGACGATTTCGGCACCGGTTACTCGAGCCTGGCCTATCTCCAGCGCCTGCCGATCGACGTGCTCAAGATCGACAAGAGCTTCGTTTCGGGAATGATGGTCGATCCCGACGCGGTGGCGATCGTCCGCGCCGTGCTGAGCCTCGCCGAGGCGCTCGGCATGTCGACCACCGCAGAGGGCATCGAAACGGTCGAGCTCGCGACAACTCTTGCGACCCTCGGCTGCGCGTCGGGCCAGGGCTATTATTTCGCCCGCCCGCTCGAGGCGACCGACGCGCTCGAATATTGGCAATCGCGCCGCCGCTGAGCCGCCGTTTCGGGTCACAAGCAGCAGTCGGAACCGCGATCAGCCGCTACTCGTTGACTCCCTGCAACAGGGAGTGGAGTCGAGCGTGCACCGCTGGCTCATCATGATCGGCTTATGGCCGCTGCTGGCGGCGACGGCGGCGAACGCCCAATCGAAGCGAGTCCTCGACACCCGCGAACCGGCCGCGCGCCATGCGCGGAGCATCGATTTTCGACTGATCCAGGAGCCGAGCCTGAACCGGGTCGACCCGCCGAGTACCGGCTTCCTCGCCGAAGCCGAAGTTTCGCCGGGCGCCCGGATCGGCTTCAGCATGATCAGCGTGTCGCGACCGAAGCTGGGCCCCGAGTGGCGGATCGACGGCCGCTCGACGCGGACGCGCAAGCCGGCCGTGTCCTTCACCTTCCGCTTCTAGCCGGCGAGCTCCGAATAGGCCGACGGCCGGCGGCTCCGCGCAACGATTCGAAACGTCGTTTGTATGCTCTCGAGCAGTCGCTCCGAGCGGCAGTCGCCGGGGTGCACACCGATCCGCAGGTCGCGCACCGGCAGGGCTCGGAGCAGTGCCGCCGCAAACCGCGATGCCTCGAGCCGGGCCGGGCTCCGGCTCGCCCAGGTGATGACCGGCGAGCGCGAGAACAGGCGGCCGGTCGCGGGCGACCAGACTCGGAGGTGGTCCTCGGCGAGCGGGACGGCGCACTCGCGCAGCGCCTGCAAGGCGCCCTCGCCGTAGAGCCAGGCCGGAGCGATGAAGCCGGCGATCGGCCGCCCGGTGATCGATTCGACCAGCGTCCGGCCGCGCTCGATGCGGGTCCGCGCTTCGGCCTGGGCCAGGCCGAGGAACTCGCCCTCGCCGGCGGTCAGCCAGTGGGCGCGCATCCGATCGGCCGGCCCGGCGTGGCGCGCGCCGTCGCGATGGTAATAGCCGTGGAGGAAGATTTCGAATCCCGAGTCCGCCCAGGCCCGGAGCCGGCGCGCGAAATGCGAACCGGCGCCGATCGGGGCGTCGCCCCAATGGTTCGGCACGACCAGCAGCGCGATCCGTTGCCCGACGTGGGGCGTCACCAGTTCGAGCAGCCGGTCGACTTCGCGTTCGAACCGCGGCGACACGTCGTGGATCGAGGCCAGGAGCCGTCGCATCGGCGGATCTTGCCCTGGCGCCGCGGCGTGCGCCAATGAACAAAGCTTCACTTGAAGTTCATCGGCTCCGCCCGGCTTCGGCGGCGCATGCGGATCGTTGACGTTTGCGCCTTCTACTCTCCCGCCGGCGGCGGGGTTCGGACCTACATCGAAGCGAAACTCAAGGCGGCGGCGCGGCTCGGCCACGAACTGACCGTGATCGCCCCCGGGGCGCGTGCGGAGGTCGTCCAGCGCGGACCGGGCGCGGTGATCGCGACCCTGCCGGGCCCGGTCTTTCCGCTCGATCGGCGCTACCGCTTCTTCTCCGACGCGGCGGCCGTCCACCGCGCCCTCGACTGTTGGCAGCCGGACCATGTCGAAGCGTCTTCGCCGTGGTCGAGCGCGGCGATGGTCGGCAGTTGGCCCGGCGCCGCGACGCGCTCGCTGGTCATGCATTGCGATCCGCTCGCGGCGTACGCCTATCGCTGGTTCGGCAAGCTCATCCCCTTTCCGATGATCGACCGGCTGTTCGGTTGGTACTGGCAGCATCTGCGGCGGCTCGATGCGATGTTCGACTTGGTCGTTTGCGCCAACCGCGAGCTTGCCCGGCGACTCGATCGCGGCGGCGTTGCGAAAGCGGAAACGATCGCCATGGGGGTCGAGCCCGGGACTTTCTCGCCGCGCCTGCGCTCGCCCGCGCTCCGCTCGAGCGTCCTGGCGTCGCTCGGGCTCGACTCGAACGCCACGCTCTTGATCGGCATCGGCCGGCTGTCGGCGGAAAAGCGCTGGGACATGGTAATTCGCGCTGCCGCCGGCGTGAGCCGGTTCCATCCGGTCGGTCTGCTCCTCGTCGGCGAAGGATCGCGGCGGCGGCAACTCGAACAGCTCGCCGCGCGCGCCGGCAATGCCATCGTGCTGCCGGCGGTAACCGACCGCGACGAGCTGGCGCGATTGCTAGCCAGCGCCGACGCGCTGGTTCACGGCTGCGAAGCCGAAACCTTCTGCATGGTCGCGGCGGAGGCTCGGGCGAGCGGCATCCCGCTGATCGTGCCGGACTGGGGCGCGGCCGCGGATCATCTCATGCCCGGCTCGGGGACGACCTATCGATGGGGCAATCGGCGAGCGCTCGAGCGAGCAATCGGGCGGTTCATCGACCGTGGTCGCGAACTTCAGCGAATGCGGGCGTTGCACGGGTCCGCCGTGCGCAACGCCGACCAGCATTTCCAGCAATTGTTCGAGCGCTATGCGCGCCTGTCGCGGGGTGTCACGCGACTGGCTCCTGACTGTTCCGAGACCGTCACATCGACCGCCTAGCGTGCGCCTTATGCTCGACCCCGACTCACAATCCTATTTCCGCCGCCGCGAGCTCGCCGAGCGGGCGGCGGCCAAGCGCGCGCTCACCGACGGCGCGCGGCAGGCGCACCAGGAGCTTGCGCAAAACTACGCCGCGCTGCTGCGCCAGGCGAGCTAGGCCGGGCGCGCTTCGGCGAGGGCGACGCTGACGATCCGGTCGAACGGCCCGCCCGCGGGGAAGCCGGCCCGGATCCACTCGTCCTCGATCCGGCGCAGGGTCCGCGCCACCACCGGCCCTTCAGGAAGGCCGCGCGCGATCAGCGCTCCGCCGCTGATCGGCAGCCGCGGCGCGTCCCATGAGGCGATGGCCGAGGCCTCGGCCGCCTTGCCGGCGAGCAGCAGCCGATCGACGGCGCAATCGCGCCCGGCGCGATAGGCGAGCGCCTGAGGCGTCAGGTCGAGATCGGGATTGGCCGCGCACGCCAGCCGCTTGCGCGCCTTGTTCGACAGCTTGAGCCGCGCGGCGATCGACTCGGCCAATGCGGGGTCGCGCGGCAGCAGCGTGGCAAGGCGCCGCAGCGCCTCCGGCGCGAGCGCGGCCGCGCGCTCGGCTCCGATCAGCGCTTCGAGGTCGCCCAGCCGCCCGGCGTCGATCTCGGGCAGGACCGGTCGCAGGATCGCGCGCTCGAGCATGATCGCGACCGTTGCCGCGGGATCGTCGAGTCCGAGCAGCTTCAGCAGTTCGTCGGCGATCCGCTCGCGCGACAGGGCCATGAGGTCGTTGGCCCTTGCGGTGCAGGCCGCGAGCGCGGGCGGGTCGAGCTCGCCCGAGCCGAAGCGGGCGTGGAAGCGGAAAAAGCGCAGGATCCGCAGATGATCCTCGGCGATGCGCTCGAGCGGGTCGCCGATGAAGCGGATGTGGCGTTCTTCGAGATCGTCGAGACCATTGAAATAATCGAAGATATGGCCGGTAACCGGATCGGCGAAGAGGGCGTTGATGGTGAAGTCGCGCCGCGCCGCGTCCTCCTTCCAGTCCTCGGTGAACGCGACGACCGCGCGGCGGCCGTCGGTCGCGACGTCGCGGCGCAGGGTCGTGATCTCCGCGACTTGGCCGCGGCTGACGGCGGTGATCGTGCCATGGTCGATGCCGGTCGGCACTGCCTTGATCTTGGTCGTCGCCAGGCGCTCCATGACCGCCGCCGGAGCGAGCCGCGTCGCGAGATCGATGTCGGCGTGCGGAATCCCGAGCAGTTCGTCGCGAACGGTTCCGCCGACGAAGCGAATCAGGCCGTCCTCCGCGCCGAGCACGGTCAACAGATCGCGGATGCCCGGCTGGCTCCACCACCGTTGGGCGTCGAGCTTCACCGCCATTGCAGCCTGCGCGACAGATTGACGATCATCGCAGCGGTCGCCCCCCAGATCCTCCGGCCGTCCCAATCAATCTCGTAATAGTGGCGCTCGCGGCCCTGGAACAGGGCGCTGCGGCAGACCTGGTTGGACGGATCGAGCAGATGGCGCAGCGGAGTTTCGAACCAATCGGCCACCTCCTGCTCGTGGGGCTCGAGCGGCAGATCCGGCGGGATCACTCCGACCACCGGAGTGACGCGATAGTGGGTGACCGTGCGATAGGGCTCGATCGCGCCGATCACCTCGACCGCCGCCGGGTCGAGCAGGATTTCCTCATGAGCCTCGCGCAAGGCCGCGCGAACGGCATCCTCGCCGGGATCGATGCGCCCGCCGGGGAATGCGACCTGGCCGGCATGGGTCCGCAGGGTGTCGCGGCGGACGGTCAGGATCACGCCCGGATCGGGACGGTCGGTGATCGCGATCAGCACCGCGGCGGGCGTGCCGGCGGCGGGATCATGCTCGATCATGTCGCCGGCCAGCAACTCGGCGTCGCGACTCGTCGCGAGGGAGTCGCGCAGGCGCTCGGCGAGCGTCACTCGGCCGGTTCCAGCGCGAAGAAGGCGCCGTCGCTCCACAGCCCGGGCGGGTCATTGCCCTCCGCCAGAGCGAGCTCGGCCAGCTCGTAATAGACCGGGCGCGTCAGCGCGGCCTCGAGGCCGTGGCGGACGGTCAGTCGGGGCGAGGGGCCGGACCCGGTCTCGACCAGCTTGAGCGGGTGGCGGGGGCCGAGGATCAGCGCGTCGCCGCTGTCGAGGCGAAAGCCGACTCGCCGCTCGCGCCCGGCCCCTTCACTGGTCAGCTCGACCGCCCGGAAGGCGGTGGCCTCGACCTCGATCTCGAGCTTCTCGACCGGAGTCACGAGCACGTGCCGGCCGTCCGGCTCACGCCGCAGGACGGTCGAAAACAGGCGCACCATCGCCGGCCGACCGATTGGGGCGCCGTCATGGTACCAGGTCCCGTCGCGGGCGATGCGCATCCCCGAGTGGCCGCAGCGCTCGGGCTGCCAGCGGTCGACCGGCGGCAGGCGCCGCTGGTCGATCAGCCGTTGCAGTTCGGCTAGGCTGATTCCCTGCAGTTCGATCGGCGGGCGGGTCTCGGGCATTCCTTCCCCTAGTCATTGCGAGCGGAGCGAAGCAATCCAGCCTTGCGCCGACCGGATTGCTTCGCCACTCCGTGGCTCGCAATGACGGGAGAGCGAACCGCGATCGTCACCGGTGCCGGCAAGCGGGTCGGGTGGGAGATCGCGCAGGCGTTGCTCGCCGAGGGCCGGGGCGTGGTCGCGCACGTCCATCACGATTCGGACGAGGTGCCCGAGGGCGCCGTCAAAGCCGTCGCCGACCTCGCCGAGAGCGATTGCGCCGAGCGCATCTTCGCGGCCGCGGATGGGCTCGCGCCGGTTGCCCTGCTGGTCAACAATGCCGCGCGGTTCGCGTGGGACGGGTTCGGCGAGTTCGACGGGGCCGAGCTCGCCGCGCACATGGCGGTCAATGTCCGCGCCCCGGCGCTGCTGACCGACCGCTTCGCGCGGGCTCATGCCGGCGGTGACGCGTTGGTCGTCAACCTGCTCGATGCCAAGCTCGCGGCGCCGAATCCCGACTATCTGAGCTACACTTTGTCGAAGGCCGCGCTGGCGCAATTGACCGAGCTGTCCGCGCGCGCACTTGCATCGCGCGGAATCCGGGTGAATGGCATCGCCCCGGCGCTGATGCTGCGCTCGAGCGGACAGAGCGAGGAGAATTACCGGGCGATGCATTGCCGCAATCCGCTCGGCCGCGGGGTCGAGCCGGGCGACGTGGTCGAAGCGATCCGCTACCTGGTTGGGGCGCGCTGCGTCACCGGCCAGCTGCTGGTGATCGATTCCGGCCACCGCTTCCTCGGCCTCGAACGCGACGTCCAGTTCCTGGGGGAATCATGAGCGAGCCGAAGCTGACCGGCCTCGTGCCCGACGCGCTCAAGGTCCGGTCGGCCCGAATCCTGCTCGAATCGCTCGCCGTCGAGGCCGATATCGGATTCCACGAGTTCGAGGTCGGCGCGCCGCAGCGTTTGCTGGTCACGGTCGAGATCTGGCTCGACGACCTCGCCCCCCCGCCCGACGACGATCCACAGCGCGCCTGGAATTACGACTTCCTGCGCGCCCAGGTCGAGGAGCTGGCCTCGGCCCGGCGCTACAATCTCCAGGAGACGCTGGCGCATGCGGTGTTCGAGCGGATCGCCGCCGCCCGCGGGGTCAAGCATTTACGAGTGCGGACCTCGAAGCCCGACGTGTATCCGGACGCAGCTGGAGTCGGCGTCGAAATCGCTTCCTTTTCGGGGGCCTGGCCGGCGGTTTGAAGACCAGCCGTGAGAAGCGCGGGTTTCACGCCTTCCGGATGTGGAACAAAACCCATTGCACGGCCTTTGAGCCGGAGATAAGGAAGCGCGCTTGTTGCCGATGATATGTTGAAACATCAGCGACTTTCACCCTGCAGGCCGGGCGCGCGTGCCAACGCCCAGCCAAGCCGTGGATATCACGGCGCGTCGAGGAGAATTGCGGCTTAATGTCATACGCCCAAAAGAAGGAGCTTAGCGGCAACCGGACGCTCTCGATCATCCTGGTCGTCGCTCTCCAGTTCGCTCTGGGCTACGCGATCGTCACCGGCCTTGCCTATAATGTGATCAAGAAAGCGGCCCAGGACCTCAAGACCTTCGACGTCGAAGAGGAACCGCCGCCGCCCGAAGAGCCGCCGCCGCCGCCGAAGGACATGCCGAAGGTGCCGCCGCCGCCGATGACCCCGCCGCCGCTGGTCCGGATCAACACCGCGCCGCCGCCGATCCAGGTCATCGAATCGCCGAGCCCGCCGCCGATCCCGCCGGTCGCGGTCGCGCCGCCGCCGCCGCCGGCCCCGCCGCCGCCGCGCAAGGTCGAGCCGGCTCGCGCCCGGGGCGACGTCCGCGCGCTGTTCAGCGACTCCGATTATCCGTCGTCCGCTCAGGCGGCCGGCGCCGAGGGCACCGCCCAGGCCCAGCTCACGATCGGCCCCGACGGCCGCGTCGTCGGCTGCAACCTGACCCGCTCGACCGGCAACGGGGCGCTCGACTCGGCGACCTGCAACATCCTGCGCCGCCGCGCCAAGTTCACGCCGGCGCGCGACAGCAGCGGCAACCCGACCACCGACACCTATAACACGCCGCCGATCACGTGGCGGCTGGCCGAAGAATAGCAACCAACCTTTAGACAGTTTCAAAAAAGGAAAGCACAGTTATGCAAGCAGCAGCAGCCGCTCCAGCAGCAAACGCAAATCCCTATGGCCTGATCCCGGCGCTCAAGCAGGGCGGCATCATCGCGATCTCGGTCTTCGCCATCCTCGTGCTGATGTCGGTCTTCTCCTTCTACATCCTGTTCACCAAGCTGATGCAGCAGCAGAAGATCATCGCCCAGGGCCGCAAGGTTCGCGCGAGCTTCTGGAACGCGCCCAACCTGCGCGAGGCGGCGACCAAGCTCGAGGCGCGCAGCGCCTATCGCGCGATCGTCGACGACGCGCTCCTCGCCCAGGACCAGCACGGCAAGCTGACCGACCCGATCGACCAGCATGACTGGATGGCGAACAGCCTCGCCCGCAGCCAGGGCGCGATCGGCGCGCGGCTCGGCGAAGGCCTGGCGTTCCTCGCCACGGTCGGCTCGACCGCTCCGTTCATCGGCCTGTTCGGCACCGTCGTCGGCATCTACCGGGCGCTGATCAAGATCGGCGCGTCGGGCCAGGCGTCGATCGACGCCGTTGCCGGCCCGGTCGGTGAAGCGCTGATCATGACCGCCCTCGGCCTCGTCGTCGCGGTCCCGGCGGTGCTTGCCTACAACTGGCTGGTGCGGCGCAACAAGTCGATCATGGAGGATCTCGCGGCCTTCACCAACGACCTCCACGGCTATCTGATGTCGGGCGGTGCGGTGAAGCCGCGGATGGCCGCCGCCGGCGGTTCGGGCGGTCGCCCGGCCGGCCAGCCGCGGACCGGGGCTCCGCAGCCCGGCGCCGAGCCGGTTCGTCACCCGACGCCCGCCAAGTAAGATCACGGCGGCCTGGCCCGGATGACCGGGCCGGGCCGTCGCGCTTGAAGCCAGGAAAGAGACCGGCCCTATGGCAGGACAAGTATTAGAAGACGAAGAAGAAGCCATGTCCGACATCAACGTCGTGCCGTTGACCGACGTCATGCTGGTGCTTCTGATCGTCTTCCTGATCACCACCCAGGTGATCAAGCAGGCGGTCCCGGTGACCCTGCCCAACGTGCGCTACGAACCGACGATGACCAAGCCGGAAAATGTGTCGCTGACCGTGCGCAACGGACCGGGCGGCACCTGCGAGGTGTACTGGGGCGTGCAGCGCGTGACTCAGGAAGACCTGCTGAAACGCGCGGTGCAGAAGCTCGAAAAGCTGATCCGGGACGTCGGCGGCGTCCAGAACGTCAACGAGGAGAATATGCCCGAGGCGCATATCCGCGGTGACATCAACACGCAGTACAAGTGCATCGGCGCCGCGATCATCACCATGCAGCAGGCCGGCTTCCAGCGCGTCGGCTTCATTTCCGAACCGCCGCCGCTCGCCGGCTATCGGTCCGAATAGGAGTTTTTCGCCATGTCCATGCAGACCACCGGCGACAATGATTCGGGTGAACCGATGCTGGACGTCAACGTGACGCCGCTGATCGACGTCATGCTGGTTCTCCTCATCATGTTCATCATCACCATCCCGATCCAGACCCACGCGGTGAAGCTCGACCTGCCGGTCAACCAGCAGAACCAGCCGCCGCCGCCGATCGACACGGTCAAGAACAAGGTGGTGATCACGGCGCAGGACCAGATCCTGTGGAACGGCCAACCGGTCAGCCAGCAGCAGCTGCGCCAGTATCTCGACGTCACCCAGCAGATGAACCCGGTCCCCGAGCTCCACCTGCAGCCCGACGCGACCGCGCGTTACAAGTTGGTCGACGAGGTGCTCGCCGTCACCAAGCGGGCGCACGTCTCGAAGATGGGCTTCGTCGGCAACGAATATTATACGCAGATCTTCTAGGCGGCTCGCCGCCGAGGAAGAGAAGGGCGGTTCCCCTCGGGAGCCGCCCTTTCTTTTTGTGTCCGAGCGATTGCCGGCCGCGATATAATGATATAATGTAACCTTCGAGGTGAGGTTATGGCTCATATGCTTCCCGCGGCGGACTCGATGCCGATGTCCGAGATCAACACCACGCCGCTGATCGACGTCATGCTCGTGCTGCTAATCATGCTGATCATCACCATCCCCCTCCAGACGCATGCGGTGAAGCTCGACATCCCGTCGTGCGACAAATGCCCGATTCCGAACGCGACCAAGAATGAGGTGGTCATCACCCGCGACGGGGCGATCCTGTGGAACGGCGCCGACGTCGGCGAAGCCGGGCTGCGCTATGAGCTGGCGCTGACGAGGCGGATGCGGCCGGCCCCGGAGCTTCACCTGCGGCCGGACCCTGAAGCCCGGTACGAAGTGGTCGACAAGGTCCTCGCCGACATCAAGCGCGCGGACGTCAGGAAGGTCGGCTTCGTCGGCAACGAAGCTTACGCGCTGCGCTAATCCTCCCCTCGATTTCGAGGGGAGGGGGACCGCCGAAGGCGGTGGAGGGGCCTTCGGACGATCGTTCGAATAGACCCCTCCGTCACGCTTCGCGTGCCACCTCCCCTGCAAAGGCAGGGGAGGAGAAGCTCTGGCGCTCGCGCAGGCGCCATGCCATTGCTCGCGGCGATGACCGACACCCGCCGCTTTGCCGTCGTGATCCTCGCCGCCGGGCAGGGCACGCGGATGCGCTCCGACACCCACAAGGTCCTCCATCCGATCGCCAGTCGGCCCGTGCTGCTCCACCTGCTCGACCGCGTCGACGCGCTCGGTGCCGACAAGCGCGTCGTGGTCGTCGGTAAGGGGCGCGAGCAGGTCGAGGCGGCGATCGCCGGGCGTGACGCGGCGATCGCGGTCCAGGCCGAGCAAAAGGGGACGGGGCACGCCGTGCAGCAGGCGGCGGACGCGCTCGCGGGCTATGACGGGCCGGTCCTGATCCTCTACGGCGACACGCCGTTCGTCGAGGCCGGGACGCTGCGGCGGATGATCGACCGGCTCGACGGGGACGGCGGGCCCGGAGTGGTCGTGCTCGCCTCCTACCAGGCTGATCCCGCCAAGTACGGCCGGATCATCCTGGGCGAGGGCGACCGGATCGCGAAAATGGTCGAGTTTCGCGACGCGACCGAGGAGGAGCGCGCGGTCACGCTGTGCAACTCGGGCATGATGGCGGTCCGCGCCGGCGACCTGTTCCGCTGGCTCGAGCGGGTCGGCAACGACAATGCCGCCGGCGAATATTACCTGCCCGACATCGTCACCGTCGCCGCGGCCGAGGGCCGCGAGGCGGTGGTGATCGAGGGCGATCCGTACGAGGCGGCCGGGGTCAACAGCCGTGCCGAGCTCGCCCATCTCGAACTCGAGTGGCAGCGCCGCCGGCGCGAGCAGGCGCTCGACGAGGGCGCAACCCTGATCGACCCCGAGAGCGTCTGGTTCGCCTACGACACGAGGCTCGGCCGCGACGTCACGGTCGAGCCGCACGTCGTGTTCGGCCCCGGGGTCGAGGTCGCCGACGGCGCGACGATCCACGCCTTCAGCCATATCGAGGGCGCGGTGATCGGGGTGAAGGCGAGCATCGGCCCGTTCGCCCGGATCCGCCCCGGCACCCGGCTCGCCGACCGTACCAAGGTCGGCAATTTCGTCGAACTGAAGAAGGCCGAGATCGGCGAAGGCGCCAAGGTCAACCATTTGTCCTACGTCGGCGACGCGTCGGTCGGCGCGCGCGCCAACGTCGGCGCCGGGACCATTACCTGCAATTACGACGGGTTCGGCAAGTATCGGACGGTGATCGGCGCGGGCGCGTTCATCGGCTCCAACACCGCGCTGGTGGCGCCGGTGACGATCGGCGACGGCGCGGTCATCGGTGCCGGCTCGGTCATCACCGAGGACGTCGAGCCCGACAGCCTGGCGGTCGAGCGCACCGAGCAGAAAGGCATCTCCGGCTGGGCCCGCCGCTTCCGCGAGCGCATGACGCGGAAAGCCGCGGAATAACCGTCAGCGCCGGCGCATTGCGGCGATCGTCGCGAGCTCGTCGCGGGCGCGCTGGTCGGCGGGGTCGAGCTTCAGCGCTTCGCCGAGGAGGCGCTCGGCCTCGTCGAGCCTGCCTTGCTCGATGCGCACGAACGCCATGCCGCGGATCGCCCGGCCCTCTTCGCGGGCCTTGGCGTCGTCGGCGGCGAAGCCGGCCGCCGAGCGGGCGCTTTCGAATTCCCTATACGCTTTCTTCCAGTCGCGGCGTGCCTTGTACCACTCGGCCCGTTCGGCGAGCACCTGCGCATTCATCGGGGCGAGCGCGGCCGCCTTGTCGAACCAGCGGATCGCCTCGTCCGAGCGGTTGAGCTCGACCAGCGCGAAGCCCTTGAGGAAATAGGCCTGCGTCCAGTCGCCGTTGAGCACCACGCCGTTGCGGCCGGCCATGCCCGCCAGCGTCGAATAGACGAAGCCTTCCTCGAGCGAGCGCGCCGAATAATAGATGATCTGCCCGTTGCTGCGATATTTCGCCTCATAGTCGGCGATGACCTGGTCGGCGAGCGGCAGCGCGGCCGCCGGCTGGCCCTTGGCGATCAGGTCCTTCGCCTGGCTGAGCCGAGCGTCGCTTTGCGGCAGCTCGAGGGGCATGGTCGAGGTGGTGCCGTTCGGCCCGGTCATCTGGACGACCGGCTGGTCGGCCTGGGCGGCGGCGGCGAGGAACGCGAAACTCAAGGCGATGATCATTCCCGCGTTTCCCCGTCGGTGAGTCCGCCGCTTTCCGGGCCACGGCCCCGAAAGCGGCGGGAGAAGCGACTGAGGGTTACTTGCCCTTGTTGTCGCCCGAATCTTCCTTCGGCTGGTAAGCCGGCTGAAGCTTCAGCTTCTTGCCGCGCTTCTCGAAGTCGGCGCGGTCCTGGTTGGAGAGGTTGGGCCGGCCGACCATGAAGCCCATGCTGATGTTGCAGCGGGTGTAGGCGGTCTCGCCGTCTTCGACGCTGACCCGGACCACGTCCTTGGCTTCGCTGTGCACCGAAAATTCATGCACGCCGGGCGTCGTCTGGAGGACGAAATATTTCCCCGGCGGAAGGCGGTTCACGACCTGCGTGCCTTCGCTCACCCGGCAGCTGACGAGCCCGCCCATCGACGAAGGCCGGTAGAACACGACCTGGCCCATGCCGGCCGGAGGCGGGGCGATTTGGGGAGCGACCTTGGCGGCCGGTGCGGCCGCCTGGGCGGTGTCGGTGTCGCCGGCGTAGGCCGGCGCCGAAAAGGCCGCCGCCGCGGCAACCAGGAAAAGAATCTTCGAGCGCATTTCGTGACTACTCCTTTGATGCGGACTGAGGTTGAACGGGAATGAAGGTTTCGGTGGTCACCACGGCATTGGCGCGGGTGCCGCTCGGGATATCGACGCTTCCGCCGGTGATCAGCCCTCCGGCAATTCCGATGAGCGCCATGGCGATCGTGGCTTCCTGCGTCCGATCGGCGCCGCCGCTCCGCCCGAAGCGCAAGCGCTTCAACCCGATGCGCTGCCCGCCGAGCGTCAGGTACGGGAGGCCGAGCGTGAGCTCTCCGGGTTTGCCGCCGATGGCCCGGTGCGAGACCTGGATGACCTCGGCAAAGCCGGTGGTCCCGGCGGGAATTACGACGTGGCCGTCGACCGAGACCGGTTCGGCAACCCGAATCTGGATCTGTTCGCCCTGGCGGCTGGTTTTGCTGCTCGCGGCGGTGACGATCTCGAGCTCGACCGGCATCAGTGCGGCGAGCTTGCAGCACGGCGGCGCCGCCACGGGTGGTGGAGGGACGCTCACAGCCTCTTGCGGGGCGCTTGCGGCAGTCGGCGCGGCGGCGGGCGCGGCTTGGGCCACGGATGCGCTTGGCGCGGCCGTTGCCTGCTGACCTTCAGGCGGCTGCCCAAAGGCCGCAGTTTCGAGCACACCGGCTGCGACGAGCGTCGCGGCCGCCAACAATTTCCAACTCACTAAAAAACTTTCCCCATTCCCCGGTGATCGGCACCCTAGCAGCGAAATCTCGGCGCAAAACCCCCTCGGGAAGATCGTCGGCTGGTGGTGCGCCGCCGCAACAACCAATTTTAACAAGGACTAGCGGAACTTGTGGAGGAAGGCGATGAGCTTGGCGAAATAGGTCGCCTGGTCGTCGTACAGCGCCAAATGGCTGCCGTTGGTCGCGGCGAGCTCGCCGCGCGGGAGCTGCTTGGCCATCGCCGCCATATAGGCCGGGTCCATCGTGTCATATTTGCCGGACATCACCAGGGTCGGGACGGTGATCCGCTTGAGGTCGTCGAACCGGTCCCAATCCGCGGTCCGACCGCTGGCGCCGAGCTCGCTCGGCCCCTGCATCAGCGTGTAGAGATGCTTGTTGAGGTGGGCGAAGGCGCGGTTCACCCCGTCGGGCCACTCGGCCGCCGGGCGCCGCAGGATGTGCTTCTCGTAAAATTGCGGGATCAGCGCGCCCATGTAGCGCGGATCGTCGGTCTTGTGCGCGGCTTCGAGCTGCTCGACGAGCTTCAGCGACGCCGGATCCATCTGCGGCTTCAGGACCTTGTCGGCATAGGCGTTGTAGGCCGGGATCGAGGCCATCATGTTCGAGATGACCAGGCACTTGAGCTGGTCCTGGTGGGCCAGCGCATATTCGATCGCCAGCATCCCGCCCCAGCTCTGCCCGTACAGGCAGAAATTGTCTTTTGTGCCGCCGATCGCCTGGCGCACCTGGTCGACCTCCGAGACGAAGCGCGGGAGGGTCCACAGATCGTCGTCGGTGGGGGCGTCGCTGTTGCCCGAGCCGAGCTGGTCGTAATAATAATATTCGACGCCTTCGCGCGGCAGGAAGCTGTCGAACGCCTCGAGATATTCGTGGGTCGCGCCGGGGCCGCCGTGGAGCAGCAGCAGCTTCAGTTTCGGGTTGTTGCCGACGCGCTTGATCCACACGTGGAACTTGCCTTTGGGGGTGGCGATCTCGACCAGGCGCGCACCGCCGCTCCAGGCGTCGGTGTGGGCGCTGGTGTCGTAATAAGACGCCGGCGGCCCCGTCGGCGCCTCGGCCGCCGGTTGCGGGCGGTTGCAGCCGCCCGCCAGCAGCAAGGCCGCGCTTGCGGCAAGCATCAATCTGCGCGACATCGCCCCCTCCTCCGCGCCGTTGCATAGCGCCGGGCGGGGCGGCGTTCAAAGGAGCAGCGGCAAGGCATGTGCGGAATCGTCGGGATTGTCGGAACCAGCGACGTCGCGCAGCGGCTGTTCGACGGGCTCAAGCGGCTCGAATATCGCGGCTATGACTCGGCCGGCATCTGCACCATCGACCAGGGGCAGCTCGTCCGCCGCCGGGCCGAGGGCAAGCTCGACAATCTCGCCCGCGAGCTCGCCGGCGACCCGCTCCACGGCAGCACCGGCATCGCCCACACCCGCTGGGCGACCCACGGCGCTCCGACCGTCGGCAACGCCCATCCGCACATCGTCGGGCCCGTCGCCCTGGTCCACAACGGCATCATCGAAAATTTCAAGCCGCTGCGCGACGAATTGATTGCCGAAGGTCGCACGTTCGAAAGCGAGACCGACACCGAGGTGGTCGGCCACCTCGTCGCGCGCGAGGTCGAGCGCGGCGCGTCGCCGCAGGACGCGGTCGCGGCCGTGCTGCCGCGCCTCACCGGCGCCTTCGCCATCGCCTTCCTGTTCCGCGACGATCCCGAGCTGATCATCGGCGCCCGGATGGGCGCGCCGCTGACCGTCGGCTACGGCGAGGGCGAGAACTACCTCGGTTCGGACGCGCTCGCGGTCGCGCCCTGGACCCAGCGCATCGCTTACCTCGACGAGGGCGACTGGGCGGTCGTGCGGCGCGATGGAATCGAGATTTTCGACCGCAACAACCAGCCGGCGACGCGCGAGATCGTCGAATCCGGCGCGTCCTCGGCGCCGGTCGAGAAGGGCAATTATGCCCATTACATGCAGAAGGAGATTTTCGAGCAGCCGATCGTCGTCGCCCAGACGCTGCAGAGCTATGTCCGCCCGTTCGAGGGCGAGATCGCGCTGCCGGTCGCCGACGCCGATCTCGGGAGCGTCAACCGCCTGACGATCGTCGCCTGCGGCACGAGCTACTATGCCGGGCTGGTCGCCAAATATTGGGTCGAGCAATTCGCGCGGGTACCGGTCGACATCGATGTCGCGAGCGAGTTCCGCTACCGCCAGCCGGTGCTCGAGCCGGGCGGGCTGGCGCTGTTCATCTCGCAATCGGGCGAGACCGCCGACACGCTCGCCGCGCTGCGCCACGCGCGATCGGAGAAGCAGCGGATCGCGGTGGTGGTCAACGTCCCGACCAGCTCGATGGCGCGCGAGGCGGACCTGCTGCTGCCGACCCACGCCGGGCCCGAGATCGGCGTCGCTTCGACCAAGGCCTTCACCTGTCAGCTCGCGGTGCTTGCGGCGCTCGCCGCGAACCTGGCGCGGGCCAACGGCCGGCTGACCCGCGACGAAGAGAAGGACATCGTCGCTCACCTGCAGGAGGCGCCGGCGGCGCTCAACCAGGCGCTCGGCCATGACGACGACATCGCGGCCATGGCCCACCTCATCGCCCCGGCGCGGGACGTGCTCTACCTCGGCCGCGGGCCGGACTTCCCGATGGCCCTCGAAGGCGCGCTGAAACTGAAGGAAATCAGCTACATCCACGCCGAGGGCTATGCCGCGGGCGAGATGAAGCACGGGCCGATCGCGCTGATCGACGACGAGGTGCCGGTGATCGTCCTCGCCCCGTCCGGGCCGCTGTTCGAGAAGACCGTCAGCAACATGCAGGAGGTGCGCGCGCGGGGCGGCAAGATCGTGCTGATCAGCGACGGGCGCGGGATCGCCGAGGCGGGCGAGGGATGCATGGCGACGATCGAAATGCCGGAGGTCCACCCGCTGATCGCGCCGCTGGTCTACGCGGTTCCGGTGCAGCTTCTGGCCTACCATGTCGCGGTGCTCAAAGGCACCGACGTCGACCAGCCGCGCAACCTGGCGAAGAGCGTGACGGTCGAGTGATGGCGGACATGCCATCGAGCGACGAGATCAGCGTTGTCTATGACAGTGCCGATTTCCGCTCGCTCTATCGCGCATGCCGCAGCTGCAAACGGAACGCCCTACTGTTGCTGCTGGCCGTGCCGGCTGTGTTTGGGGCGCTGTCGTACAGCGATGGAGTGCGCGGTGTGGGCTTGGTCTATGACGCGTTTCCCTACTTGCTGATCGCCGCAATCACCGTGCTGACGTTCTACCTGTTCTCGCCTTGGTACACCGTTCGTTTGCGACGGAAGAATGGTTGGAACGAGCCGATGATCGTGCAGCTCGCCGAGGAGGGCATTTCGATCCGGCATCCGAGCCAGAGCTCGATCTTCTATTGGCAGAAGCTTCGCGACGTCGTGGTCCGCGGCCAGCGGCTCTTCCTCTTCACGACGGCAAGTTGCGCGATCATCCTGCCGCGCCGCAGCTTCGCGAGCGACGAGCAATTCGCGAACTGGGCCGAACACGCACACGAGAGCTGGCGAACCGCCAAGGGCGTGACGGTACGATGAAGCATATCGGCATCCTTGCCCACAGCTTCGAGGGCGCGACTCTCTGCTTTCACGAAATGTGCGCCGAGGGCGTCCGCCAGCTCAGTCCGCACCTTCATCCCGAGATCACGCTGACCTGCACGGCCATGGCGCATTCCCTGGCCGCGTGGGACCGTGGCGATCATGCCGAGCTGCGCGCGATGTTCCGGACCGACGCCGAGAAACTTGCCGCGGCCGGCGCGGACTTCTTCGTCTGCCCGGACAACAGTGCGCATATCGCGCTCGAAAGCCCCGGCGAGCCGTTCCCGATTCCCGCGATTCACATCGCCGAAGTCGTCGCCGGCCAGGCCGAGCGGGAGGGGCTGCGGAAAGTCGGGATCCTCGGCACCAACTGGACGATGACCGGCCCGGTCTATCCGGGCGCGCTCGGCCGCCGCGGGATCGCCTGGGCGGTGCCCGGCGCGGCCGACCGGACGATCGTCCACGACGTCATCATGGACGAGCTGTGCCTCGGCACCTTCAGCGACGAAGCGCGCGCCGCTTATGTCGCAATCATCGCCAAGCTCGCCGCCGAGGGATGCGATTGCGTGGCGCTGGTATGCACCGAAATCCCGCTGCTGATCACCAGCGACGTGTCGCCTTTGCCGATCCTCGATTCGACCCGCTTGCTGGCTCGGGCGGCGGTCGATGTCGCGGTTGGTCGCCGGCCGCTGCCGGAGTGGCAGGGCGGACAAGTCACGTAAATTTTATGGAAATGTCAAAGAGTTGATGTATTCTTCCCGGGGGCGGGGAGATGGGTGATGAGTGCGCCGCAGCGCCTGCGGGTCGACGGTGACGGCAACGTAAATGCCGATCTGACGCATTATTGGCGGGACGGTTACACGGTCATCCGCGGCGTGTTCGGAGCTGACGAGATCGCCGACATCGCCGCGGCAATCGATCAGATCCATGCCGAAGCCAGGGCCCACGGCCGCAGCTTCCGCCACGGCAATCTGTTCTACAATGTCGCGACGAACGCCGCCGGCGAGCCGCTGGTGCGGATGGCGCAATGGCCGTCCTACCATCAGCCGCTGCTCAACCGAGTCCGGCTGGACCGGCGCTTCGCTCGGTTGCTCGAGCCGCTGCTCGGCGGGGATCTCAAGCAGATCATCAATCAGCTCCACTGGAAGGCGCCGGGCTCGCTCGGGGATTTTGCGTGGCACCAGGACAGCCGCTCGCGCCGCCCGCCGTCGGCCTTTCGCAACCTCGCCACCGCTTATGTCCAGACCGGGCTGGCGATCGATCCGCACACGCCGGAGTCCGGCTGCATGCGATTCATCCCGCGCAGCCATTTGCTCGGCGACCTGGGGATGGACTGCTCGAAGAAAGCGATCGGCCAGGCGATGAAAGATGCGGCGCTGGAAGCCGTCGGCCTGTCGGCGGCGGACGCGATCGACCTGCTGCTCGAGCCGGGCGACCTCGCGCTGTGGAGCCCCTATCTCGTCCATGGATCCGGGACCAACCGGTCGGACCATCAGCGGCGGTTCTATATCAACGGCTATGTGCGCGCGGCCGACTGCGACCGCGGCGAATGGGCCTTCCGCGCGGGACGGCCGGTGCCGCTAGGGCCGAAGCCGGCGCTGGTCCATTACGAAGAGCTGCACGAGCGGCCGGGGCCGCATTACGTCTAGCAGCTAGGCCGCTGCCGCTTTCTCCTCGAGCCGGCGGATGTGGCGGCTGAGCCGTTCGTAGAGGAAGTCGATCACGGCCCGCACGCGCGGCGTGTGGCGGACGCGCTCGTGGGTGAACAGCCAGAGCAGGCGGCCGTGGTCGCCGCGCGGCGCGAGGCACTGGACCAGATCGGGATCGGCGTCGGCGACAACGCACGGCAGGACCGCGATCCCGAAGCCGGAGCGGACGCCCGACAGCAGTCCGCCCGAGGTCGCATGATGCATCGCGACCTGCTCTTCCAGTCCGAGCGACTGGAGCCAGTTCTGATAGTGGATCCAGAGGTTGCCGCCGCCGCCGCCGATGAACGAATGCTTCTTCAGTTGCGCGCGGTTCCTGGGGACGCCGTTGCGGGCGGCATAGTCGCGGCTGCAGTAGAGCGCCCAATCATCGATGCCCAATTGCCGGCCGACCAGGCCGGCCGGCAGCTGTGTCTCGGCCTTGGTGCTCCGGAGCGAAATGTCCGCTTCGCCCGCGCCGAGATCACGAACGGTTTGCGACGTATCGAGCTCGATCACGATTTCGGGATAGGCCTCGTGGAGCTCGCGCAGCAGAGGCGCGAGGATGGTGATCGCGTAAATCTCTTCGGTCGTGATCTTCACGGTGCCGTTGACGCTTCGGGACTGGGCCGAAGCGGCGTCCGAAAAACCTTGCAAGGAAGCTTCCACCGCTACCGCCCGGGGCAGCAGATGCTGGCCGTCAGGTGTCAGTGCATAGCCGGCCTGGCGCTTTTCGAAGAGGTGGATGCCGAGCGCCCGCTCCATCGCGGCGACTCGC
Source organism: Sphingomicrobium sp. (assembly GCA_035637935.1). GTDB lineage: Bacteria > Pseudomonadota > Alphaproteobacteria > Sphingomonadales > Sphingomonadaceae > Sphingomicrobium. The sequence goes on along the minus strand of DASRAY010000148.1, from coordinate 3,317 downwards.
CGGGCGACCGTCGTCTGGCTCGTCCGCAGCGTTTTCGCGGCGGCCAGCGTGCTGCCCTCGCGGGCAACGGCGAGGAAATATTTGAGGTCGTTCCAGTCGAGCACCGCCGCCACGTCTAGCTCCTGCCGGTCGCGTACGCGTTCTGCAAATTTGCAGAATGATAGCACGAACTCGTTGCTCACGTAAGTTGCGAATCGGGACTAATTAAGGGGTCGCACTCAAACAGGAGGAGGCGACCATGAGCGCCATTCGGATCATCATCGCATCGGCCCTGATCAGCACTGCCGCGATCAAGGCGGTTCCGGCGCTTGCCGAGCCGGTCACCGGGCAGAACGTCAACGTCAGCATTGTCCACACCGCCGATCTCAACCTTGCGACCGACGCCGGCCGCCGGGCGCTCGACGCCCGCTTGTCGCAGGCGGCGCGCGAGGTCTGCGGGACGCCCTCGGATGTCGACCTCGCCGGCAAGAACAAGGCCCGCGCCTGCCGCGCCAACGTCCTCGCCGATGCCCGCGCCAGGGGCGAGCAGCTCGCCGTCCACGGCGGCAGCGGGACGATCACCCTCGCCGCACGCTGAGCTCCCACGCTCAGTAACGAAGGCCGCCCAGCTCCCCTGTGGCGGCCTTCGTCTTGTCTGGCGTTTGAGCGGCCACTAGGGCGCTCGCCATGCAACTTTCCGATTTCAAGGCTCTGAGCTTCGACTGCTACGGCACGCTGATCGATTGGGAGACCGGCCTCCTCGCCGCGCTCCGCTCGCTGCGTGACCGCTCCGGCGTCGGCGATGAGGAACTGCTGACCGCTTATGGCGAGGTCGAGCATGCGGTCGAGGTCGAGCATCCGGGCCTCGCTTATTCGCAGCTGCTCGAGCGCGTGCACCGCGGTCTCAGCCACCGCCTCGGAGTCGCTGAGGATGAGGTGGAAGCGGCCAAGCTCGGCGCGTCGGTCGGCGACTGGCCGGCCTTTCCCGACAGTGCCGAGGCGCTCGCCTACCTCAAGCAGCATTTCAAGCTGGTCATATTGTCCAATGTCGACCGCTTGAGCTTCGCCGGCAGCCAGCGGCGGCTCGGGGTCGAATTCGACCATCTCTTCACCGCGCAGGACATCGGCTCGTACAAGCCCGATCCGCGCAATTTCGAATATCTGGTCGCGCACCTGGCCGAGGCGGGGATCGCCAAGAGCGACCTGCTGCACGTCGCGCAGAGCCTGTTCCACGACCATGCCCCGGCCAACCGCATGGGCATCGCCTCGGCGTGGATCGACCGCCGCCACGACAAGCCGGGCTCCGGCGCGACGGTGCTGCCGGATCCGATGCCGCATTACGACTTCCGCTTCACCTCGCTCGGCGAACTCGCCGACGCGCATCGCGCGGAACAGGGCTGAAGCCCGTCATTGCGAGCGCAGCGAAGCAATCCAGCCTCGCGCCGACTGGATTGCTTCGTCGCTTGCGCTCCTCGCAATGACGACTATCGCCGCCCCATGCACTGCCCGCTGCGCCTGACGATCGATCGCTCCGCGATTCAGTCCAACTGGCGCTGGCTGGCCGAGCGAGCGGGAACGGCGGCGGGGGCTGCGGTGAAAGCGGACGGTTACGGTCTCGGCGCGCGCGAGGCGACCGAGGCTTTGATCGCTGCCGGCTGCCGCGACTTCTTCGTTTCGACCTGGGCGGAAGCCGAGGCGCTGGGCAGCCTGCCGGAAGAGGTCGGCCTGGTCGTCCTGCACGGCGTCGGACCCGACGACATCGAAGCCGCGCTGGACTCGTCGGCGCGCCCCTGCCTCAACAGCGCGGAGCAGGCGACTCGGTGGCAAGCCATCGCTCCCGGGCGTCCCTGCGACGTCATGATCGACACCGGCATCAACCGCCTCGGTCTGCGGCCGACCGAGATCGATCTGCTCGACGGCCTCGTCATCGACACGCTGCACAGCCATCTCGCCTGCGCCGACGAGGAAAGCCCGCTGAACGCAATGCAGCTCGAGCGCTTTCGTGCCGTCGCCTCGGCGGTGCCCGCCAGGCGCTACAGCTTCGCCAACAGCGCCGGGATCTGCCTCGGCCGCGACTACAGCTTCGACCTCGTCCGCCCCGGCCTGTCGCTCTATGGCGGCATCCCGCGGGCCGAGGCGGAGGGCCAGATTCGCCAGGTGGCGCGGGTCGAAGCGCAGATCGTCCAGCGCCGCACGATCCCGGCGGGCGAAAGCTGCGGCTATGGCGCGACCTTCATCGCGAAGGAGGACACCGAGGCGGCGATCCTCAACATCGGCTATGCCGACGGCTATCTGCGCGGCTTCTCGTCGCACGGCTCGGCGTTCGCCGGCGAATATGCGCTGCCCGTGCTCGGCCGCGTGTCGATGGACCTGATCGCGGTCGGGTGCGACTCGGCGCCGGGGCTCAAGGAAGGCGAGTGGGTCGAGGTCGACTACGATTTGCCGTCCGCTTCGCAGCAGTCCGGGCTATCGCAATACGAGCTGCTGACGACGCTCGGGTCGCGGTTCGAGCGGGTCTGGCGCTAGGCGCCAGAGTCTTCGGCTGGTAGCGGCAGAGGTCGGCGACCGGGCAGCGCCAGCATTCGGGCAGCCGCGCCTTGCAGGTGTAGCGGCCGTGGAGGATCAGCCAGTGATGCGCGTCGCGGCGGAAGGGCTGGGGGACGAGCTTCTCGAGCTTCGCTTCGACATCGTCGACTGTCTTGCCCGGCGCGAGGCCGGTGCGGTTGCAGACTCGGTAGACATGGGTGTCGACCGCGAACGTCTCCTCGCCGAACACGGTGTTCAAGACGACGTTGGCGGTCTTGCGGCCGACTCCGGGAAGCGCCTGCAGCGCGTCGCGGGTGCGCGGGACTTCGCCGCCATGGTCGCGAATCAGCGCTTCGCTAAGCGCGATGACGTTCTTCGCCTTTGTGTTGAACAGGCCGATGGTCTTGATCGCCTCGCGCAGCCGCTCCTCGCCGAACTCGACCATCTGCCGCGGCGCCTTGATGCGCAAAAACAAGGGCTTGGTCGCGATATTGACGCTGGCGTCGGTCGCCTGGGCGGACAGCACCACGGCGACCAGCAATTGATAGGGATTGGTCGATTCCAGCTCGGTCGTCGGCGCGGGGTTCGCCTCGGCCAGCCGGCGGAAGAATTCGAAAACCTCGTCGCGTTTCACAGGCTCTCGATGACGTCCCGCATCGCGTAAAGCCCGGCCGGCTTGCCGACGAGGAAGCGCGCGCCGGCGAGCGCGCCGCGGGCGAAGATCATGCGGCTGTCGGCGCGATGGCCGAGCTCGAGCCGCTCGCCGTCGCCGGCGAGGACCACGACATGCTCGCCCGCGACCGAGCCGCCGC
>DASRAY010000147.1:0-11760 GCA_035637935.1 Sphingomicrobium sp. | reverse complement strand
CGAGAGTCTCGACGATCTTGTCGAAACATTCCCAGTTGCGCGCGGCGCGGCCGATGCCGCCGTAGACGACCAGGCTCTGCGGATCCTCGGCGACCTCGTCGTCGAGGTTGTTCATCAGCATCCGGACCGCGGCTTCGGTGGCCCAGTGCTTCGCCTTGATCTGGCTCCCGCGGCGGGCGCGGATGTGGCGGCTGTTGTCTCTGCGTTCGTCCAATTGATTCCCCGTCATGCTGAGCCTGTTTCAGCATCCATTTTCGAGACCGGTTACGACCTTCACCACATGGGACCCTCGCACAAGTTCAGGGTGATGCATCGACGCCGGCAAAGATTCTCCGCTCCGGCCCAGGCAACCCGACCCAGTAGCCGAGCTCGGACAGCGATTCGATCCGCCAGGCGCAGAGGTCTGCGGCCTTGCCGGCGGCGATGCTGCCGACCTGGCTCGCGATTCCCAGCGCGCGCGCGGCGTTTGTCGTCATTCCAACCAGCGCTTCCTCCGGGGTCAGCCCGAACAGGGTGCAAGCCATATTCATCGCGAGCGTCGGCGACAGCAGCGGCGACGTGCCCGGGTTGCAGTCGGTTGCGATGGCAATCGGCACCTTGTGCTTGCGGAGAAGCGCGACGGGCGGCTTCTTCTTTTCCTGCAGCGCATAATAAGCGCCGGGGAGCAGCACCGCGACGGTCCCGGCCGACGCCATCGCCTTGGCCCCGGCGTCGTCGAGATGCTCGAGGTGATCGGCGGACAAAGCGCGATATTGCGCGGCGAGCGCGGCGCCATGCTGGTTCGACAGCTGCTCGGCGTGGAGCCGGACGCGCAGGCCATGGTGGGCCGCGGCCTTGAACAGTCGCTCGACCTCGTCCGGGGTGAAGGCGATCGTGTCGCAGAATGCGTCGACGCTGGTCGCGATGCCCTGCTTCGCGGCGGCGGGGATGAGCTTGTCGACGATTTCGCCGACATAATGGGCGCGGCGGTCGCGCTGGTCGGGCGGGAGCGCGTGGAGCGCCAACAGGGTCGGGACGATCCGCACCGCCTCGCCCTCGCCGAGCTGGTGAGCGATCCCGAGCAAGCGGAGCTCGCCCTTCGGATCGAGGCCATAGCCGGTCTTCACCTCGATGGTCGTGCAGCCGCCGCGCATCAGCGCGTGCAGCCGTCGCCGCGACTGCTCGAGCAGCTCCGCATCGGACGCAGCGGCCGTGCGCTCGACCGTCGAGGCGATGCCGCCGCCGGCCTTGGCGATCTCCTCATAGCTTGCGCCGGCCCGGCGCATCGCATGCTCGTCTGCCCGAGTCCCCCCGAACACGAGATGGGTGTGGCAATCGATCAGCCCCGGAGTCACCCACGCGCCGCCGAGCGCGTCGACGGTCTTGGCGCGGAAGCCGGCGAGCTCGGTGCGCTTGCCGACGCGGACGATATTGCCGTCCTGGATGCCGATCGCGCCATTCTCGATCTGCCCGAGCGCATTGTCCGGCCGTTCCTCGAAGGTCGCGATGTTGCAGTCGACGAGCAGCCGGTCCCACATGTGCGTCGCCTTAGGCGAGCCGAGTTGCTACGGTCAAAGCATGGCGGGCTGGCCCAACCTCACCGACCTTGTTTCCAGCACGAATGCCGGCGCTGCGGTCGGATTGATCGGCGCGCCGCTCGCCGCCGGGTCCGTGACGCCCGGCCGCTGCGACCTCGCGCCGGGTCTGTTGCGGCGAACGCTGCGACGGATCGGCCGCTACGACGTCGAGACCGGCCGCGAGCTTGCGACCGCGGTGCTCGATCGGGGCGACGTGGACCTTGGGGACCGGACCATCGAGCAGGCCACGCCGCTGCTGCGCGACGCGATCGCGGAAAGTGCCGAGGCGCATGCGCTGACGCTGCTCATCGGCGGCAACAATGCGGTGACTCGCCCGGCTCTGCTCGGGCTCGGCGGCGAGCTTGGCGAGATCGGCCTCATCACGCTCGACGCGCATTTCGACATGCGCGACACGAGCCACGGCTTGAGCAACGGCAATCCGGTTCGCGCGCTGATCGAGGACGGCATCCCGGGCGCCAACATCGCCCAGGTCGGGCTCGCCGGCTTTGCCAACAGCCGGGCGATGCACGAGGACGCCGTCGCAGCCGGGAACCTTGTGGTGACCATCGGCGAGGTCCGGCGCGACGGGATCGCCCATGCGATCGGCCAGGCGCTCGATCATGTCGCGCACTGCGACGCGCTGGTCGTCGATTGCGACATCGACGTGGTCGACCGTTCGCAATTCCCGGCCGCTCCCGGCGCCCGGCCCGGCGGCATGGCGGCGCACGACTTCTTCCATGCCGTTCGTCGCCTAGCCTCCGACGCCCGGGTCCGCGTGATCGACCTCACCGAATGGGACCCGCCGCTCGATCAGACCGACCTCAGTGCGCTGACCGCCGGCCGCTGGCTCGCCGAGTGCCTGGCCGGCTACGAGATGCGCTGAGCCGCTGCGATTCGCCGGCCCTTGTCGGACAATGTTCTGAAGGTGACCGAGAAGCGCAACTGCTCGCCGGGGACGATCCGGTGTTCCCACTCCCAGCGTGACGGGCCGGACAGCAGGTAGGCCGAGCGCGGCTCGACCTCGACGGCGGCACGGCGGAAGCCGCTCGCCGTGCGCTGGCGGAAGCGCAGCGTCGCCGGCGTATTCAACGACACTCCGACGACCCGTTCGAACACGTCGCGGTCCTTGTGCCAGCCGATACCCGCGGCGGGATCGTAACGGGCGACGAGGGCGTGATGGATCTCGGCCGGTTCGACTCCGGCGAGCGCGGCCGCCCGGTCGCGGAGCGGTTCCAGCCACGCCGGGATCGGCTCGGTTGGAGTGAAGCTGGCGTCGTCGAAGTCGTAGCGCCAGCCGAAGCTCTTGGTCTTGCGGTTGCCGAGCCAGCCGTGGAAGCGGAACGGCGCGACGTCGAGCGCTTCGATCCGCGCGATCAGCGCGCGCTCCTCGGCCTCGCTGATTAAGGCCTGGCGATACTCAAACCCGGCGATCAGCGGCTCGTCGAACAACCAGCTCATCCGGCGAACAGCTCCTTGAGTTCGGACGGGCGCAGCTCGGGCGCGAGCTGGTCGAAAGTGCATTGCCGGGGCGCCTTGTCGGGCCGCCAGCGGAGGAAGCCGGTGCCGTGCCGGAAGCGGCGGCCGGTGACCTGGTCGTAGCGCACCTCGACGACCAGCTTCGGCTGGAGCGGTTGCCACTGCGCGGTGCGCTCCGTGTTCCAGCGGCTCGGCCCGCCCGGAGCGTCGCCGGTGAAGCCCGGCGGTTCGATCAATTTCTCCAGCTTCCTTGTGAGCGCCGACCGATCCTTCGCTGCGATGGCCGAGGTGAAGCCGACGTGGTGAAGCAGGCCGGCGCCGTCGTAGAGGCCGAGCAGGAGCGAGCCGACCTCCGACTTGCCTTCGGCGTAGCGAAAGCCGCCGACGACGCAGTCGGCGGTGCGCTGCTGCTTGACCTTGATCATCGCCCGTTCGCCTGGCCGGTAGTCGAGGTCGAGGCGCTTCGCGATGACCCCGTCGAGCGCCCCGCCGCTGCGCTTGAGCCAGGCGAGCGCAGTGCGCCGATCGCGAGTCGCCGGCGACAGGAGCAGCCCGGGCACGCGATTGTTCGCCATGAAGCGCTCGAGCGCCGTGCGCCGCTCGGCAAGCGGGCGCGCGGCGAGCGATTGGTCGCCGAGCTCGAGCAGGTCGAACGCCATCAGCTCCGCCGGAGTTTCCGCGGCAAGCCTGCGGATTCGGCTTTCGGCCGGGTGCAGCCGCAGCTGCAGCGCTTGGAACGACAGCGCATCGCCGAGCGGGATGATCAGCTCGCCGTCGATGACGAACTTTTTCTCCTTGGTCGCGAGCAGCAATTCGGCGACCTCGGGGAAATAGCGCGCGAGCGGCTTGCCCGATTTCGACGTCAGCGTGACGGCGTCGCCGTCGCGGCGGGCGAGGCAACGGAAGCCGTCCCACTTGGGCTCATATTGCCAGCCGTTATCGGCCGGCAGCTCGCCAGCGAGCAAAGCCTCCATGGGCGCAGGGACGGCCGTGGCGCGCGGCACGCATCAAGAACGGCGCCGCCGCGCAGAGCGTTCCGAACCGGTCGTCACTGCGGCAGCGACCCGGGGCGAATCCCGGTCCCTCGACAAAAACCGCAGCAGCTGCTTGCCGGGGATGAAGAAATAGCCTCCGCCGCGCATGGTCACGAACTGCGGCAGCACTTTCAAGGCGACCGGGCCGTGGCGGGTCGGAATGGTGAACCCGTCGCACTGCTCGGTCTCGGTGCCCGCGATCGGATCAACCTCCGCATCTAGCCCATGGAATTTGGTGCTGCCCATCCAGGTCTGCTGGATGAATTCGAACTGCCGCTCGAGATCGCCGTTGAGGCACATGAACAGCAGGCCCCTGGGCTTCCCACCTTCGTCGTACCGCCGGCCGACGCGGATAATCCGATGGCGATTGGAAATGTCGATCTGGTCCTGCGAGCCGGGGCTCAAGCTGTCGCGCGGATTGGCCCGACGGACGTGCGCGCCATAGGGGCAACGCAGCCCCTGCGGGTCCTCGGTGCCGAACAGGAAATCATTGTCAGGCCGAATCGGGAGGCGCTCTTCGGCCGGATCCTTTTTGGCCAGCCCCGTGACGACCTTCAACGCCGCCTGTAGCAGCGTGCCTTTTTGAGGTTCCTCGATCGGCGGCGAGGCGGCCTTCTCCGATGCGTCGATCGGCGCTGCCAGCGCTTCCGCCGGACTGGACTTCGGTCGCGACGTCAAAGCGGTGGGGTCGCGGTTCGTCAGATACTTGAGCCGGCTCGCCGAAATATAGGGGAATCGCACCAGCGACGAGCCGTCGGTCCAGCGCCCGATCAGCTTGGCGCCGATGAATTCCTTGAGCCACGGCTGATGGAGCTCGATCGGCAGCTGGTTGAAATGGTTGGCCAACCGCTTGCTTTCCGTCAGGCAGAAATCGTCGAACTCGTCGACGTGCTGTTCGAGCTGGCGAATGACCAGGAACGAGCCGTTCTGGCCGATCAGCCGCGGATTATCGACCGTCGTCTCGGAAAAGCCCTGGTCGCTGCCGGCAATCGGCAGGAGACAGTCGGGATCGTAAAACGCGCTCAGCATTGGTCCCGGCGGGACATGGTTGCGGTTGTCGGGATAGCCGAGCACGAACTCGCCGGGCTCGACGAGGTGGATCGGATCGTCGTTTCTAAGCCCGCGATACGTGCCTCGGATGGCCGGCTGCGAGACACCGTCGACGAAGCCGAACGGCTCTTTCCGTTTGGCCAGCTCGTCGGGGACCTCCGGCAGATCGAGGCGATGCGCGACAGTCCCGCCACGGTCCGTAACGAACCGTTCGACCCTGCGCGAAAGACTTTCGACCGAGCCCTCGCTGCTGCCGTAGACGAGCAACGCGAGGTCTACGCCGTCCCGGCCCCACGCCCAGCCCTTCGGGTCGTTGCGCCCCAAATCTCCAAGGATACGCGCCCGGCCCGGGCCGCTCATCCCCGCCAGGAATGCCCCGGGAAAGGTCGCGAGACCCTCCTCGGGCAGGCCGAGCTTGGCAAGCCCGCCGGCCGAGGCGGCGAAGGTCAGTACCGATTTTGCCTTGGGAATATAGCGGCCATCGTTGAAGGCGATGTGCGGAAACAAATCATTCAGCAGCTGGCGGTTCTCGGCAATCTCGGCGCCGAGGTCGATCGCCAGCAGGCGACCGAATGGCTTGAACCCCATGCCCCCGAACACCAGGCTCTGGATCTGGGTCGATTCGAGCTTTTCGACCGGCCGCGGCGATGAGCCGAACAAGGCCAGCCAGCGCACCGCTTCGTCTTCTGTCAGCGCTGACGCCACCCCGCGCCGGATCAGGGCGTTGGCGCGAATATTGGCGGTGGTCAGCCGCCTGTACGCCGAATACCAGAAGGAGGTTCGCACCATCGACTGGCGGGCGTAGCGCTTGAACCGCTCGCCATCGGTCGCCCCGTCGAGGAACAGGAGCCGGGTGCGGGGGAAGCCGACGGTGTTCGACCAGACCGCGGTCAGGCCGGCGTGGGCCTTGGTGATGAAGTCTTCGAGGTAGGACTCCCAGCTGCCGCCGTAGTTCGAGAAGAACAGGAGATCGCGCTTGCCAGGGACCTGCACCCAGCGCGCGAAATGGATCGTGCCGATGTCGCCGAGATGGCCGGGCTTCGGGTTGAACGCCGTGAACTTGGCGATCACCCAGAAGGCGAGCCGGATGGTGAGATAGCGCAGCAGGCCCGGCTTCAGCACGGTCTGGGACACCATGTGATTCTGGACGAAGCCAGTCGCGTTCTCGCGCGCGAACATCGCCTCGAGCTCGGCCTGCGGCGGCGCCCGATCGGACAGCCAGTCTGTCGCTTCGGCCGCGGCGAAGCGCCCAACGGCGAGTCCGACCGGGATCACCACGCCCAGCACCAGATAGAGCAGAAAGCCGAGCCCAAACCGAATCAGGTTCAGGAACACGCCCGGGACCAATGCCGAGTGGAAGTGCAATTGACCCCATCGCCCTGGCGGCAAAAGGTGCCAGTCGGCGGGCCAGGCGAGCCACAGCGACAAAGGGACAACGACAATCAGCAGCGGCCAGAGGAACGTCAGAATGCCCGACGGCAGCAGTGCGAAGATCTTGCCGGGCCATCCCGATTCCTCGGGCGGCGACGGGAGTGGCGGAGGCGGGACTTCGAGCGCCCATTTCCGGTCCTTGTCGGTTCGCAGGCTCTCGCGCACGGCCCGCAGCCGCTCCAACGGCGTCCGCTTCGGTTCGTCCTTGTCATCCGCCAGGAGACCGGCGACGTGGCGCGCGAGGTCGTCTTCGCGCAGGATGTCCTTGACCGACTGCCCGGGCGTTCCGGCGAAGGGCAGGCCGACGGTGCCGCCGATGCGCTGGCTGACACGGACCTGATTGCGGCCAAGAAAGTCCGCGACCTTCTCGCCCTGCCGCCACCCGCGGCATTGCTCGAGGATGGGTTGAAGCCGCGCTCCGATCCGTTGCGCAATCTCGTCGATCGCGCCGCGCTCCTCGCCGTCGGCGGAAAATTCGAGCACGAAGATGCCCGACTTGCCGTCGCTGCAGGGCAGCGAATGCATGCTTGCGAAATGCACGAATTCGCCGCCGCGGGCGAGGTCGAGGGCGATTGGGCCCTGCGCCGGATTGGCCGGGTCGGACAGCCCCTCGATCAGCGCGCGGACCGGCTCGACTTGCTCGATCGCCAGCGGGGCGATGATCGTCACCAGGGCGTGGGTCATGCCTTGTCCCTCACACGAACCGGAAGCCGATCGGGGAACGGCCCGGCGTAACCGGTTTTGCCGGCGCGCACCGCGCCCGCCTCGATCAGGGCGCCGACCAGGATCGGCAGCTGGAAGGCGTTCACCACTCGGCCGGCGCATGGATGGAGACCGGCGCCGAAGTGCAGGTACGAATCCGCCGGCCGGTCCGGGTACAAGCGTTCCGGCTCGGGGAACGCGGCGGGATCGCGCATCGCTGCCTGGGTCCACGCGACGACCGTCTCGTTCGGCTGCACGGTGCGGCCGGCGAGCGTCGTCGCCGCGGCCGCTTTGCGCAGAACGATCGGATTGTGCGGGAGCAGGCGGAGGGCTTCGAGGCACAGCCCGTAGCCGCTGCGGCCGGCGTCCAGTTCGGCGTGGAAGGCCGCTCGCAAATCGTCGTTTCGGAACACCACCTCGAGAATGTTGGCCACGCAGGTGACAGTCGTGTCGATGCTGCCGACGAGCATTCCGCCCAGCGTCCGCCGGATGCCATCGGGCTCGAGCAACGCCTGCCGCAGCAATTGACCCATGAGGTCCCGGCCCGGCTCCGAGGATTTCTGGCGGCGCTTGATCTCGTCCTCGAACCAGCCCTTCATCAGCGGGGCCGCCAGCATTGCGCGGTCCTTGATGGCCTGGTTGCCGCTGAGGTTGAGGAAGGTGTGGGCGAAGATCGCACGAGCCACTTCCTGGAACAATTTCCGATCGTCCGGGGCGATCCCGAACAGCTCCGACGCGGTCCCCGCAGCCAGCGGCCGCGCAAACTCCTGAAGCGCGTCGAACTTCGCGGGCAGGCTCGCGAGGAGCGCCGCAGCGCGCTCGCGCAGGCCCCGCTCGAGCGTGTGCAGGTCGACCGCCGCCAGCGCGGAATAAAGCGCCCGGCGTTCGAGCTCGAGCGTCGGTGAGCGGTCCATGGCGAGGATGAAGGGCCCGTTGACCTCCTCGATTTTCTCCCGGTTGACGGGCCCAATGAGGAAGTCGAGGTCACGCGCCAGCGTCTGGCGGACGTCGTCGTGGCTGACCGCGATCACCGCCTTGCGGAAGCGCAGCGGCTTTCCGCACAGTCGCCGAAGCGCGAGGCCGAGGCGGGCCGCGAGCGCCAGGACCGTTGGGTTCGAGGCGAGCGCCGAGGCGAACCCGCGGCCGCTCGGCGTCGCGATCGAGTCGAAAACCGGGCTGCCCGAACCTTGCGCCATTGGCGGCCTCCGGCGAGCCTCGGACCAGGGTTCGCCCCGCCCGGACTCGACAATCAATTCGGCACGTGCCGAGCATTATTTGGCTTAAGGGCGGATTGGCAACAGCAATCCGCCGCGCCGGAGACGGCGGGGCGTTGCGCGGCGCCCGGCAATTGTTACGGTGTCGGACCGAGGGAGGGACAGCGATGAAGATCAATCCGGAAGTCGAAGCCGCGACTGCGCGCTACATCGACAGCCTCGGGCCCGCCGCGCTTCAGAAGGCGCACGATTACACGGTCGGCGGTGAATGGATTCAGCTGTGGGCCGTCGTCGTGGCCGCGGTCGTCACCTGGCTGATCGTCCGCTCGGGCGTCCTCGACCGGCTCGACCGCAAGTTCGCCGAGCACCGGCGCAATTTGCGGGCGTTCGTCGTCAGCTTTGTCTTCTTCCTGGCTTTGACGGTGCTGAGCCTGCCCTGGGATCTCTATGCCAACTACTTCCGCGAGAAGGCCTACGGCCGGACCAGCCAGCCGCTTGGCGACTATCTGCTCCAGCTCAGCGAGATGACGCTGATTGCGGCCGTGATCAGCGCCCTGTTCATGCTCGGCCTTTATTGGCTGATGCGGCGGACGGGGAAGCGCTGGTGGATCTGGTCGGGCGCCCTGACAGCGGCCGTGCTCGCCTTCTTCCTCCTGCTCTCGCCGATCCTGATCGAGCCCTTATTCAACAAATATGAGCCGGTGCCGGCGGGCCCGGTCCGCGACGCCGTCGTCGGCATGGCCGGCCGCGCCGGCGTTCCGCCCGAGCGCGTGTTCATGTTCAACGGCTCGCGCCAGTCGAACAATTTCACCGCCAATGCAGGCGGCGTCGGCAGCACCGCCCGCGTCGCCATCTCCGACGTCGCGTTGAAGAATGCCAACCTCGACGAGGTGCGCGCGGTTACGGGCCACGAAATCGGCCACTATGTGCTCAAGCACACCTGGTACGGGATCCTGTTCTATTCGCTCGCGGCGATCGTCCTGTTCTGGATCGCCGAGCGCACTTACCCCTGGTTCGCGCGCCGCTTCGGGAGCAGCGCCAGCCTCGCCGAGCCGCGCGGAATTCCAGTGCTGATCTTCATGGTGTCGCTGTTCGGGCTGGTGACGTCGCCGGTCTTCAATTCGTTCGCCCGGATGATCGAAACCCAGGCCGACGATTATTCGCTGCGCACCGAAAACCGGCCGGACGCTCTGTCGACTTCGCTCGTGAAGACCGCCGAGTACCGCTATCCGCGGCCGGGGAAGCTCGAGGAGATCGTCTTCTACGACCATCCGTCGGTCGAGGCCCGAGTCCGCCGGGCGATGGAGTGGAAAGCCGCGCACCCGGAGCCGCCGACGCCGTAGGTGAAGCTTTCACGTAGCCCGTCGCGCAGCTGCGGTTAGCTTCAGCCAGTACAGCGGGAAGGGGGCGCATGGGCCAGCTGACCATCGACAGCGGCGACACCGCCTGGATGCTGGTGTCGACCGCGCTCGTGATGCTGATGATCCTGCCCGGCCTCGCGCTGTTCTACGGCGGCCTGGTCAGGGCCAAGAACCTGCTGTCGGTCATGAGCCAGGTGCTGGGAATCGCCTCGGTCGCGATCCTGACCTGGGTCCTGTGGGACTACAGCCTCGCGTTCAGCGGCGGCAGCTGGCTGATCGGGGGAGTTGCCAAAGCGGGCCTCGCGGGAATCGATGACGCGTCGGCCTGGGCGGTCGGGACGAACGGAAAGGCCATCCCCGAACTGGTCTTCGCAGGCTTCCAGATGAGCTTTGCCGCAATCACCGCCGCGCTGGTCGTCGGCGCGCTGGTGGAGCGCGTGCGCTTCTCGGCGATGATGCTGTTCGCTGGTCTGTGGCTCACGCTCGTTTACGCCCCGCTGGCGCACATGGTCTGGTCGAGCGCCGGATTGCTGTTCCGGTTCGGGGCGATCGACTTCGCCGGCGGAACGGTCGTGCACGTCAATTCGGGCGTGGCGGGGTTGGTCGGAGTTTATTTCGCGGGCGCTCGCATCGGACATCTACGGGAAGCCATGCCGCCGCATTCGCTCGCGCTGACGATGATCGGCGCCGGATTGCTGTGGGTCGGCTGGTTCGGCTTCAACGCCGGATCGGCGCTCGAGGCGAATGGCCTCGCCGCCGTGGCGATGATGAACACTTTCGTGGCTCCCGCCGCGGGCGTCCTCGCCTGGATGGGCGCGGAACGCCTGGTCTCGGGCAAGCCGTCGATGCTGGGCGGGGCGTCGGGGGCGGTTGCGGGGCTTGTCGCGGTCACGCCGGCCGCCGGGGTGAGCGGGCCGATCGGCGCAATGCTGCTCGGAGCGGCCGCAAGCCTCGTCTGCTACGGCTTCGTCGGGTCGCTCAAGAACCGGCTTCGGCTCGACGACAGTCTCGACGTGTTCGGCATCCACGGTCTCGGCGGGATCACGGGATCGATCGGGACTGCGATCGTCGCGCTGCCCGCGCTGGGAGGCCATGGCGGGGCCGGCTACGGCTTCGCCTGGCAGCTGGTGCGCCAGCTTGCCGCGGTTTCCGTCGCAGTCGCCTGGTCGGCGGCCGGCTCGGCGATCTGCTTCGCGATCGTCAAAGCGCTGCTTCCGCTGCGCCATGCCCGCGACGCGGAACGCGAGGGGCTGGACATCGCCGACCACGGCGAGCGGGCCTATACGCTCTGACTCGGGCAACAAAAAAAGCCCGCTCGAAAGCGGGCTGTTTGGTTGGTTGCGGGGGCAGGATTTGAACCTGCGACCTTCAGGTTATGAGCCTGACGAGCTACCGGGCTGCTCCACCCCGCGCCAACATCAGCAGGACCTAGGATCCTGAAAACGAAAAGGCCGCCGCTCGGTTGCCCGGCAGCGGCCTGTTGAAATCGTGAATGGGTTCTTCGAAGCGCCGGTTGCAAAGCCTGGCGACGACCTACTCTTCCATTGCTTAAGCAATAGTACCATCGGCGCTGTCCGGTTTCACGGCCGAGTTCGGGATGGGATCGGGTGGGTCACGGACGCTATGGTCACCAAGCTATGGGACCGGCGTTTCGAAGCTCTAGAAATCGTGCGACCTTATGTGTGGCGTATCTAGCTGAGATCGAACCAGACCGATCAGCAGGGCTGTCGGTGATGGTGGGACTCTCAAGCGCGAAATGAGCAATTAGGACCGGTTAGCTCCACGCATTACTGCGCTTCCACACCCGGCCTATCAACGTGGTGGTCTTCCACGGCTCAAAGATACCTTATCTCGAGGGAGGCTTCCCGCTTAGATGCTTTCAGCGGTTATCCCGTCCATGCATAGCTACCCTGCTGCGCGGCTGGCGCCACGACAG
>DASRAY010000146.1:0-12544 GCA_035637935.1 Sphingomicrobium sp. | reverse complement strand
TTTGTGGACCTCGTCGGCGTAGCGCAGCGTCTCGAGCAGCAGGCCGCGCCCGCACGGCTTCAGCGCCACGACATATTCCTGGCCGCGCATCGCGAGCTGGCCGACGCCGATCTTCTTGGCGTCGCGCAAAGCGTCGCGGAGCACGACATAGGCTTCCTCGGCGAGGTCGTCCGCCGGGACGACATAGTAAGGCTTCTCGAAATACATGGCGTCGATGCCGTCGTCGTCGACGAACTGGACGAGATCGAGCGTCTTCCGGCTCTCCAGCTTTACGCTGTCGATCTCTTCGGGGTCGAGCAGGATGTAGTGGCCCTTTGAGACCTCATAGCCCTTGACGATCTCGTCGCGGTCGACCGGGCCGATGCCCGGCACGACCTTCTCATATTTGATGCGCTTGCCGGTGGGCTCGTGCACCTGGTGGAACTGGATCTGGGCGCCGCTTCGGGTCGCCGGGAAAAGCTCGACGGGAATCGACACCAGAGCCAGTCGGATCTGTCCCCGCCAGATGGGCCGCGAAGCCATCACGCAATCTCCTTCACGGGACGAGTCAATTCATTGCGCCCCCGAGTCGTTCCTCCCTTTGTCTCTGATAGTTGCCATTTTTAGCAAGTGGACGAGGTTAACGACGCTCCCGCCCCGGGACGCGAGGTCGACGATCGCGGACCCGCAGATGACCCCCGCCGCGCCCGATTCGAGCGCGGCCCGGACGTGCTCGGCACGGGAGATTCCGAAGCCGAAGATCGGCGGCGGCGCGCCGGCCGCGGCAAGGCGCTCGATCAGTGACCGATCGAACGTCCCACCGGCGTGAGTGCCGGTGATGCCCGGCCGGCTGACGCAATAAGTATAAGCTTTCGAAAGGCTTGCGATCCGCGCCAAGGCCGCGTCGGGGGTGTTTGGAGCGGCGATGAGCACCGGCTCGATGCCCGCCTCCTCCATATCGCGCGTGAGCGGCTCGGCCTCGATCGCGGGGACGTCGGCGATCAGCAGGCTGTCGGCCCCCGCCTCGGCGGCGTCGCGCATGAAGCTGCCGCGCGCGACGACGATATTGGCGTAGGTCAAGATTCCGATCGGCACGGCGCTGTGGCGTGCGCGCAACGCGGCGATGAGGTCGAAACAGTGTGCGACTCGGACTCCGGCGGCGAGCGCGCGCTGCGCCGCGGCCTGGATCACCGGGCCGTCGGCGACCGGGTCCGAGAAGGGGATGCCGACCTCGATCATGTCGGCACCGCCTGCCACCAGCGCGTCGAGCAGCGCCGCGCTGGCGTCGAGGTCGGGGTCGCCGAGCATCGCGAACGCGCCGAACGCACCCTCGCGGCGGCCCCGCAGCCGCTCGAACATGGCGACGTAGCGGCTCATGCCAGCAAGGCCTGCGCCTGGGCGACATCCTTGTCGCCGCGGCCCGACAGGCCGACCACGATCGTGCTGTCCGGCTCGGCCTCGGCGAACTTCAGCGCGTGCGCGAGCGCGTGGGCGGATTCGAATGCGCAGAGGATGCCTTCGCTTTGGGCCAGCGCCTGGAAAGCGGCGAGCGCCTCGGCATCGGTGGCCCCGACATATTCCGCGCGGCCGCTGTCCTTCAGATGCGCGTGCTCGGGCCCGACCGCGGGATAATCGAGCCCGGCCGAGACCGACCAGCTGTCGGCGACCTGCCCGTCCGCATCCTGCAGCACATAGGTCTCGGCGCCGTGGAGAATGCCCGGCGTGCCGCGCAGCAGGGTCGCCCCGTGCCGGCCGCCGTCCAGTCCCTTGCCCGCGGCCTCGACTCCGACCAGCCGGACGTCGTCGTCGAGGAAGTCGGCGAACAGGCCGATAGCGTTCGACCCGCCGCCGACGCAGGCGATCACCGCGTCGGGCAGCCGCCCGAGCTGGGCGAGGATCTGCGCCCGCGCCTCGCGGCCGATGATCCGCTGGAATTCGCGGACCATGGTCGGGAACGGGTGCGGCCCGGCGGCCGTGCCGAGCAAATAGTGAGTGGTCTCGAAACTCGCCGACCAGTCGCGCAGCGCCTCGTTGATCGCGTCCTTCAGGGTCCGCCCGCCGCCTTCGACGCGCACCACTGTCGCGCCCATCAGCTCCATCCGGAAGACGTTGAGCTGCTGCCGCTCGACGTCCTCGGCGCCCATGTAGACGACGGTCTCGAAGCCGAGCAGCGCGCCGGCGATGGCGGTCGCGACGCCGTGCTGCCCGGCGCCGGTCTCGGCGATCAGGCGGCGCTTGCCCATGCGCCTCGCGAGCAGGGCCTGGCCGAGCACCTGGTTGGTCTTGTGGGCGCCGCCGTGGAGCAGGTCCTCGCGCTTGAGATAGATGGTGCCGGGCAGGTTTCGGCAGCGGGTCAGGGGGGTCGGGCGCCCGGCATAATTCGCCAGCAGGTTCTCGAGCTCGGCCGCGAAGGCGGGGTCGCCCTGGGCGTCGAGGAAGGCGGATTCGAGCTGCTCGAGCGCCGGAACGAGGATTTCCGGCACGAAGCAACCCCCGAAGCGACCGAACCGTCCGCTCAGGCGCACGCGCGCAGCCTTTGCCGGCACTGCGGCCGGAGTGCATCGAACAGCGCGGCGATTTTTTGCGGAGACTTGCGCCCCGGCGCGTCGTCGAGCGACGAGCCGACATCGATCGCATAGCCACCGAGCCGCTGCGCGTCGCCGGCGTTGTGCGCGCCGATCCCTCCGGCGACGACCGCCCGGCGAAGGTCGGGATGATCCTTGACCAGCGACCAGTCGAACGTCCGTCCGCTGCCGCCCCGGCCGTGGTCGAAGACGATGCGGTCGCCGGCGTCAAACCGGCCGGGCGTGCGACTGCTGACGCCGACCGCCTTCCAGATTTCGCAGCCGCGCGGGACCCGGCGCGCCAGCGCTCGAGCGTAGGCCGCATCCTCCGTGCCGTGCAGCTGGACCGCCGCCAGGCCGAGGATGGTCGCGACTGTGCCGACTTCCCCGATATCCGCGTCGCGAAACACGCCCACGGCGCTCGGATGAAGGCGCGCGAGGCGCAGCGCATCAGCCAGCGACACGGCGCGCGGACTGGCGGGCACGAAGATCAGGCCGACATGAGTCGCCGCGCGGGCATGGGCGAAATCCTCGGGCCGGTTCAGCCCGCATAGCTTGACCCGGCCGAACATCAGCTCGCGCGCGGCCTGCGCGGGGTCGGGCGCGCGCATCGGCGCAGACCCGATCAGGAAGGCGTCGACCAGCGGGGCGAGCCGGTCGACATCGCCGCGCGTCGCGATTCCGGATTCGGACACGATGGTGCGGCCGGGGGCGAGGCGGGCGAGCCGCTCGGTCGTGGCGAGGTCGATCGACAGGTCGCGCAGGTCACGGTTGTTGATCCCGATCAGCGGCGCGCCGAGCGCGAGCGCGCGACCGAGCTCGGCCTCGTCACGGACTTCGACCAGCGCGTCCATCTCGAGCCGCCGGGCCTCGGCGATCATCGCCCGGGCCTCGGCATCGTCGAGCAGCGACAGCATGACCAGGATGGCGTCGGCCCCGGCGATGCGCGCCTCGGCGATCTGCCGCAGGTCGAGGAAGAAGTCCTTGGCGAGGATGGGGCCGTCGAATTCCGCCCGGGCCGCGGCGAGGTCCGCGAGCGAACCGCCGAAGCGGGTGCGCTCGGTAAGCACACTCAGCGCATCGGCCACGCCGGCATAGCCGCGCGCCAGGACCGCGGCGTCGCCGCAGGGCCGAATCGCGCCCGCCGACGGCGACGCCTTCTTGATCTCGAGGATGAAGCGAGCGCCGGGCCCGGCGAGCGCCGCCGCAAGGCCTCGCCGGGTCGGCTCCGCCCGGGCGCGCAGGGCATCGAGCGCGACCCCGTCGAACCGTTGCGCCAGCTCCGTCCGCTTGGCTCGCGCGATCTCGCCGAGCACGCCGGCGGGGTCAGCCACGGCTCGCCTCGACGAAGTCGCCAAGCAGGCGCTTCGCGCGGCCGGAGACGATCGCCTCGAGCGCCATCGCCACCCCGGCACGGAGATCGACGGCGCGCCCGGCGGTCATCAGCAACGCGGCCGCGTTCAGCGCTACGATCGACCGGTCGGCAGCCCGCCCATCGCCGCTCAGCAGCGCGACCAGCCGCCGTGCATTTTCGCTCGGCGAACCGCCCGCGACCTGCTCGACGGGCACGCGCTCGAGGCCGGCCTGCTCGGGGGTGAGCTCGAGCTCTTCCATCCGGCCGCGGTCGAGCCGGACCGCCTGGGTGAAGCCGTGGAGCGCGACCTCGTCGAGGCCCGAACCGTGGACCACCAGCGCTTGCTCGACTCCGAGCGCCCGCAGCGTCTCGGCGATCGGCCGCAGCAGCTTGGGATCGGCCACACCCAAGAGCTGGACCTTCGGCCGGGCCGGATTCAGGCACGGGCCGAGCAGGTTCATGATCGTCCGCACCTTCAGCGCCTTGCGGACCCCTCCGGCATGCGCGATTCCCGGATGGTAGAACGGCGCGAGGAGGAAGCAGAAGCCGGTCCGGTCGAGGATCTCGCGCGACTCCAGCGGACCAAGGTCGAGTCGGGCGTCGAGCGCCTCGAGCACGTCGGCCGAGCCGCATTGCGAGGTGAACGAGCGGTTGCCGTGCTTGACCACCGGCAGCCCGCAGGCGGCCACGACCAGTCCGGCCGCAGTCGAGACGTTGATCGATCCGGAATAGTCGCCGCCAGTCCCGCAGCTGTCGGCGAACGCATAGTCGGGCGAGGGGAAGGCGCGCGCGGCGGAGCGCAGCGCCTCGGCCGCTCCGACCAGCTCGGCCGTGGTCTCGCCGCGCATGCGCAGGGCGACGAAGGTCGCGGCCATCAGCGGCTCGGCCAGCCGGCCCTCGACGATGGTCTCGAACAAAGCGCGCGATTCGGCGCGGGTGAGGTCGTGCCCGCCGAGCAGGCGCTCGACCGCCTGCTCGGCCGGGCGGGAATCGGCGGCCAGCGGAGTCGCCGGCCGGGTCGGGAAAGTCAGAAGCTGGTTCATTTGAAGTCACCTGAAACAAAAAAGCCCGCCGGTTGGCGGGCGGGCAGTCGATGATCGGAAGCTAATCGATCAGTCGCGCCATCGCGCCGCAGATGCATGGCCGCGCCACCAGAAGCGGGCGGTCGAAGCAGCGGCGATGGCGTTCAGGTGCGTCATCGCCACCTTGGTATGCGAGGGAATCGGATGAGGTCAAGCCGGCGGTTGGTTGACGGTGGCGGGCGGAACCGCCATTTGGCGCGTCCGTTGCGAGGCCCAAAGCGGGTGTAGCTCCATGGTAGAGCAGAAGCCTTCCAAGCTTACGACGAGGGTTCGATTCCCTTCACCCGCTCCAGCCTCCGCTCCTTCCGGAGCTTCGGCAGGCAAGCCGCGTTGACACGGCACACTCGCGCCGCCATGTGGCGCGCCTGCCTTCACCTGGAGAGGTGGCCGAGTGGTTAAAGGCAGCAGACTGTAAATCTGCCCGCGCAAGCGTACGCTGGTTCGAATCCAGCCCTCTCCACCATTGTCTTTGGCTTTGCGAGCACTTGCCCGGAACGCTAAGAAGGGCCTGCGATTTGTGCAGGTTCGTTCACAATCTGGCAAATCCGTCCGATATGAAATAACTTAAACGCTGGACTCGCTGAAAAAATTGGAGCCATGGCGTGCTGGTGGGGATGGCATTGGAGGAGTGGCCGCGCGTGCCTGACACCGCTAGAGGACCAGACGGTCCAGCGGGGGAAGACATGGTAGCTCGCGTCGCACGATTGAGCGCAGGGCAGCTCGACTGCCTGCGGCTGGTCAACGAACACCTCAATTCCAAGGAGATAGCAGCCGAGCTCGACATCTCCCCGCACACCGTCGACCAGCGGATTCGGGGCGCTCTCCACGTCCTTGGAGTCGAGCGCAGAAGCCAGGCGGCGCGAATCGTCGCCCACCACAGCGGCCCATATCAACGGTTGATACATCAATCGCCGTACATTGAGGCCAGCGATTTGTCCGGCCACCCAGAGGCCGCGGTCAGAACTCAGATTCGGCACGCTGACCGCGCAGGGGAGGCCGGGGGGGCCGGTTTCCGGACCGAGCAACGGGCCGTCGCTTTCGCGCCTTCCCTGCCACTGCCGTTCGCAACGAGGAGCAACCCCCGGAATGAGATGACCGTCGGCCAGAGGCTGTTCTGGATTGCGATGATCGCGATCGGGGCGGCATTCTCGGCGGGAATGTACCTCGCCGGACTCGAAAGCCTCGCCAGGCTGCTCAAGAGTTAACCAAAAGCTGACGATTATTCAGTCCGAATAACCACTCCGGCGCAGGGAGCGTCGGAGAAGGAGCAGTTATGCGCAAACAGATGATGGAAAATGCCGCTTACGAAGTGGCTACCCAAGTCCGTGCCGTCGAGGAGAGCATCGAAGCCGCGCTCACCGAACTCGCCGAGCTGCAATTGAAAATGGTCCACGCACGTTCGGCCACGAATGCCGGCTTTGTCGCCAGTCACGCGCCGTTCGAGCAACTTGCAGCCGTGACCAGTGGCCTCGTCGCCGCCCGTGGCGGGATCGCCAATTGCCACGCAGCGCTGGTTGAAACCCGCAAAACGATTCCGGGCCTGCGTACCGTCGCGATCGGCGACAACGAGTGTCCGCCGGCGTCGGCGCAAGCGCACCTTCGGATCGTATCGTAACTGCGGTTGACGAAGGGCGTTCCAGCGTGCTGCGCTAGGACCTAGACCATGGCGCCGAACCTCTTCCGACTTTTGCTTCTGCTCGTCGCGACTTACGCCTTTGTGCGGGGAAGTCGCGACGAGCGGCAAGTCGGACTCGTTCTGGTGACCGGGGTGATCGCGACGACGTTGGCCCTGTCCCCTGTTGCCCATCGCTATAACGGCCTCGAGGCAACGGTGATGCTGGTCGACGTCGCCGTGTTCGCCGGCTTCTTGTGGGTGGCGCTTCGCTCGGAGAGATTCTGGCCTCTTTGGATCGCCGGACTCCAGCTGACCACGATCATTGGCCATCTGCTCAAAGTGGTCGAAGTGGACCTCTTCGCCCGCGCCTACGGCGCTGCGCTTAGCTTTTGGGGCTATCCAATCCTGCTGATTCTGGCGATCGGCACCTGGCGCGGAACGAATCGTGCGCGACAGGCTGCGAGAGGAGTGCCAGCCTAACCGGTGTTGCGCGCAAAGCGTCCGGTCTTCATTGGGGCGCGATGTCGCGGCGCAAGAAATCGCACCAGAGCCACGGGAGCCCGAGCCGTCAGCGCCTGTGGGGCAGGCATGCCGTCGCCGCAGCGCTCGACAATCCCGCGCGCAAGGTGCTCAAAGCCTGGGCCACGCGCGAAGCGTCCGGGTTCATGCAACTCCCGCCGGAGGTGGCGCTGACGCTCGCCGATGCGGCCGATCTCGGCCGACTCGTGCCGAATGACGCTCCACATCAAGGCGTGGTGATCGAAGCCGAGCCGCTCGAAAGCGCGTGGCTCGACGAGGTGCTGGCCAACGCTCCGGAGCGCGCCGTCCTGCTCGTGCTCGACCAGGTCACCGACCCCCATAATGTCGGCGCGATCCTGCGCTCGGCGGCGGCGTTCGGAGCGATCGCCATCGTCACTCAGGATCGCCACTCGCCGCCGGAGAGCGGCGTCGTCGCCAAGGCCGCCTCGGGCGCACTCGAGCGAGTCCCGTGGGTGCGGGTGGTCAACCTCGCCCGGGCGCTCGAGGAGATCGGGGCGGCGGGCTTCTGGCGAATCGGCCTCGCCGGTGACGCCGAGACCGACTTGAAGGACGCGCTCGGCCCGCCGCGGGTCGCGCTCGCGCTCGGGGCCGAGGGCCCGGGTCTGAGGCACAACACGCGCGAACATTGCGACGCCCTCGCCCGGCTGCCGATCAGCGACCGCGTCGAGAGCCTCAACGTCTCTAACGCGGCCGCCGTCGCGCTTTATGCGGCGAGCGCCGGCTGATGGTCCGCACCCGGACCAGCATCCGCCGCGACGTGGAGGCGCTGGCGAGCCTCGAGCCGGTGTTCGCGGCCGTGGTCGAGCGCCACGGCGTGCCCGAGCCGCGGAGCAGCAATCCCGGCGCTGAGACCCTGCTCCGGACGATCGTCGGCCAGCAGGTCAGCGTCGCGGCGGCGCGCTCGATGTGGGCCAAGCTCGAAGCGGCGTTCGGCTCCCCGCCGGACCTCAATCGGCTGCTTGCCGCGAGCGACGAGCAATTGCGCGCCGCGGGCATGTCGCGGCAGAAGTCCGGATATATCCTCAGCCTCGCCGAGCTGGTGCTGTCGGGCGAGCTCGACCTCGACTCGCTTCCGGCCGACGACGAGGAGGCGATCGCCCTGCTGACCCGAATCAAGGGCATCGGGCGGTGGTCGGCCGAAATCTACCTGCTGTTCGCGGAAGGCCGGCGCGACGTCTTCCCGGCCGGCGACCTCGCCGTCCTGGTCGAGCTCGGAAAACTGCTCGGCCTGGCCGAGAAGCCGAGCGAGAAGCACCTGCGCGAGCTGGCGGAGCCGTGGCGGCCGTATCGCGGCGCGGCCGCCGTGCTCGCCTGGCACAGCTACAACTCAGGCAGTCAGGCGATGAAAAACACGAGCAATCCAATCGCTCCTTAAACAAGAGGACCGACCGGACTGGTTGTGAATTTCGAGTGGCAGTTCGAGAACGAGAATGAGGGATGATGGCCAAGCTGGCGGTGGGCTAGTGAGCGTTAATCACCATCTGTTCCGCCGATGATGTAGCTGGCGAAAGAAAACTGTGGGGAGAACACGGCGCAGGAAAGCAGCTGTTTTCCGGCCCACTGCACGGATTCGTGCACAACCAATCCACAAGTTGTACTTCATTTGTTCCGGATTGGCCTACTGGACGGCGGTCGCAGCTAGGCTAGAATTGTACCCACGGCGTGTAGCTCAACTGGATAGAGCGCAGGTGTGCGGCAAGCGATTGCCAGCAAATTATTGCGAAGTGTGACAACGGCAGCGATAAGCCACCTGAGGTTCTAGGTTCAAGTCCTAGCACGCCGCCAGCTGCGCTTTCAGCGCACCTCTTTACCAGCAGTTGTCGACCCGTTTGCTGGCGCCGGTCGTTTCGTCACAACCTCATGAGCGTCCGCGCCTTCTACCCCTCCACCATTCCCTCTGCGGGGAATGGTTCCCCTCCCCACGAGCTTCGCTCGCAGGGAGGAACTATCTTACTCCCGCACCCCCACCGGCAGGGGACGGATGCCGAGGGCGGTGAAGGCGCGGGCACCGAGGTCGACGCGCAGCGGGCCGAGCTTGTCGCCGCTGGTCTCCCGGCCAAGCAGATAGGCGACCGAAGTCTGCCCGTTCCCGCTGCCGAGGCGATAGAGGGCGTTGAACGCGATCAGCGGCACGAACACCTGGCGTCCGCCAAGCTCGAAGATCTGAATGTTGGCGCGCGGGGCGACCAGCGAGGTCCGGATCGTGACATGCTGGAGCGGTGGCAAGGCCTCGATCCGTTCGCCCTGCCCGATCGGCGCGGCGAAGAAGGCACCGATGTCTTGCTCCTGGGTCGGGCCGGCGTTGAACATGCTCGCTTCGACCAGCACGTCGCGCGCCGTCGCGCCGCCGCTGTTGGTCAGCTGGATCTCGAACTCCACCGTCACGCGCTCGTCGTCGACGGTGCAGCCGAGGGGCGCGAAGACAATCTCGACCCACGGGCGCAGGCGCGACGAGACGATCCCGACGGGCCTGGGCGGCGCGGCTTCGGGTGCCGGGCCGGGCACCGGCGCCGGCGGCGGCGGGGCCGCGGGCTCGGGAGCGACATAGGAATCGATCTCGGGAGCGCCGGCGAACGACTCGCGCGAGCGGCGGCGCAGCAGGAGGAGGGCGGCGCCCGCGCCGAGCACGGCGGCGAGCAGCAGCCATGGCCATAGCGCCGGCTTCTGCTCCGGAGCGAAGGTCGCCGACCCCGGGCCGGACGACGGGAAACCCGACTGCGGCACGCTCGCCGGAAGCGCGGAGGTCGCGGGGGTCGCGGGCGGAAGATCCAGCGCCAGCGCCTGGTCGCCGCGCGCCGCCGACTCCCTCGCCGCCACTGGCGGAGGCGCGGCCGTACGGCGCGGCTCCGTCGCCGCCGTAGGCGAGCCGGTTGCACCGTCGGACGTGGGCTGGCGGGCCGGTCGGCGAGGCGCCGGAGCCGGGGCCGGCGTGTCGGCCTGACGGGTGACGGTCCCGTTGAGGCTGAAGTTCTGCAACTCGCGCGGGCCGATCGAATCGGTCGTGTTGGTCGCGGCGTCGGGAACGGATTGGGCAAGCGCCGGCAGCGGCGCGAGCATCAGCCCGGCCGCAAACGCCGCAATGCCAAAGCGTAGACCCGCTCTCATTCTCTCCCGCTCATGTGCGTGAATCGCGCGTCCTCTGCGCGCCATTTAGCCCATGGCCCGCAAATCGCGCCTCTTCAAGCACATGTGAGATGAATGGGACCGGACTCCGGGCCTAGCGCGCGTCGACCAGCACCAGCTCGCCGTCGTCCTCGGCCTCGATCCGGACCTGGTCCTCGCCGGTGATCGCGACTCCATCGCGCGGCCCGGCCTCGACCCCGTTGACCCGCACCCGGCCGCTCGGGACGAGGTAGAGGTGGCGCTCCGGGTCGGCATCGAGGGCGATGCTGGTGCCGGCCTTGACCGTGGCCCCGAGCACCCGTGCGTCGGCGTTGATGGTCAGCGCGCCGTCGGCCGACTCGCCGCTCGCGAGCAGCTGGAAGGCGCCCTCGCGCGAATCCTTCGGAAAGGGCTTGGCGCCCCAGCTCGGCTTCGCGTTGGGCTTGTCGGTCTCGATCCAGATCTGGAACAGAGTGGTCTGCTCGTCCTCGAGATTATACTCGGCGTGAGTGACGCCGGTGCCGGCGCTCATCACCTGGACGTCCCCGGCGCCGGTGCGGCCCGTGTTGCCCAGCGAGTCCTTGTGGGTGATCGCGCCGGTGCGGACGTAGGTGACGATCTCCATGTCGCGGTGCGGATGCGGCGGAAAGCCGCTCTGCGCCGCGATCTGGTCGTCGTTCCACACCCGGATGCGGCCCCAGCCCATGCGGGCGGGCTCGTAATAATTGGCGAAGGAGAAATGGTGGCGGGCGTTGAGCCACCCGTGCTCGGCGTGGCCGAGGCTGTCGAACTTGCGAACGTCGATCATCGGAAAGTGCCCCTGTCAGGAGTCGATTGCTGGAGGCGAAATGGCGGTTCCCGGATTGCCTTCAAGTGTCAGCGATGTGGCCTGCCGCCTCACTCGGCGTCGTCGAACGCGCCGACGAATTCCTCCTCGCCGGCGACGCCCTCGAGTTCGCGATCGAGCGCGCGATACTGCTCGTCGAAGCTCTCGCCGAACGCCGCGAAGTCCGCCGCCGAGCTCCACCGGTCGACAGTCAGCCACCAGCCGCCGGGCTCGCCCGGTCGATAGAGGGTGGTACCGAGATACCCCTGCGCCTTGCCGAACAGCGCCGCCCACACGCCGTCGGCGCCATAGGCAATCGCGAACTCATGCGCGCGGTCCTCGGGCGGCCGGAATTTCCAGATTCGCAGATGGGTCATATTTCGATCCTCATGCCCAGCATCCCGCAGGATCGTTTCAGCGTGAGGCGGTCCGCCTTCGCCAAGGCTTCGGCGGACATCCTTCGCAAACGCTCGGGCTTGCCAGCCGGAGCTATAGCGAAGGATGGTGCCCAGGAGAGGACTCGAACCTCCACGCCCTTGCGAGCGCCAGCACCTGAAGCTGGTGCGTCTACCAATTCCGCCACCTGGGCACGGTCGTCATTTTGGCAGGGGGCGGCGCTTAAAGGGGCCGCGCCCGCCTTGTCAATCTAGGAAGCGAGGGGCTAGTGCGCCAGCCCATGATCGATCGCAAGGAAGAGCTCGTCACCGTCTTCGGCGGCGACGGATTCATCGGCCGCTACGTCTGCGAATTGTTGCTGAGGGCGGGCGCCCGGGTCCGGGTCGCGTCGCGCAATCCCAAGCGCGGTTATTTCATCCAGCCGCTCGCCCAGGTCGGCCAGTTCGGCTTCGTCCGGGCGGACATCGCTGACGCCGACAGCGTCCGCCAGGCGGTCGACGGAGCTGACGCGGTGGTCAACCTGGTCGGCGTGTTCGGCCGGTCGATGCAGTCGGTCCATGTAGAGGGGGCGCGCAACGTCGCTTCGGCCGCGAAGAAGGCCGGGGCCGGGGCGCTGGTCCACATCTCGGCGATGGGCGCCGATCCCGACTCCGAATCGAACTACGGCCGCACTAAGGGCGAGGGCGAGGCGGCGGTGCGCAAGGCCTGGCCCAAGGCGACCATCATCCGCCCATCGCTGGTGTTCGGCCCTGAGGACCAGCTCACCAACCGCTTCGCGGCGATGGCCGGCCTGCCGTTCCTGCCGGTGATCGCGGCCCGGACGAATTTCCAGCCGGTCTATGTTCGCGACCTCGCCCAGGCGATCGCCCAGGCCGCGCTCGATCCGGGCAGGCATGGCGGCAAGACCTACGAGATCGGCGGGCCGGCGCGGATGAGCATGGTCGAGCTTCACCGGGCAATCATCGCCATCACCGGGCAGACCCCCGACACCGTGCCGCTGCCGGATGTGGTCGGGACGGTCTTGTCCTATCTCGGGTTCCTGCCCGGAGCGCCGCTGACTCGCGACCAATGGATGATGCTGAAGCG
>DASRAY010000145.1:0-11040 GCA_035637935.1 Sphingomicrobium sp. | reverse complement strand
GAAATGGTGATGCCGCGCTCGCGCTCCTCGGGAGCCTTGTCGATGTTCGCATAGTCGACATAGGTCGCGCCGCCGGTCTCGGCCAGCACCTTGGTGATCGCCGCGGTCAGCGACGTCTTGCCATGGTCGACGTGACCGATGGTCCCGATGTTCACGTGCGGCTTCGTCCGCTCGAATTTAGCCTTCGCCATTTTACGCCTCTTCTTCTCTGGAAAATCGGGTCACGGCCCGGTTCGCGGACGCGCCCATAACTGCAAAATTACACTTACGCCAGCTTCGCCTTCACCTCGTCGGCGACGTTCTGCGGCACTTCCTCGTAATGCGAGAACTGCATCGTGTACTGCGCGCGGCCCTGGGTGAATGAGCGCAGCTGATTGACGTAGCCGAACATGTTGGCGAGCGGCACCGTCGCTTCAACCACCTGGGCGTTGCCGCGGCTGTCGGTGCCGTGGATCTGGCCACGCCGCGAGTTCAAGTCGCCGATCACGTCGCCGAGATAATCCTCGGGGGTCACCACCTCGACCTTCATGATCGGCTCGAGGAGCTTGATGCCGGCCTTCTGCGCCGCCTCGCGCATCGCTCCGCGGCCGGTGATCTCGAACGCCAGTGCGGACGAGTCCACGTCGTGGTAGTTGCCGTCCGTCAGGTGGATCTCGAAGTCGATGATCGGGAAGCCGATCAGCGACCCGGTCTCGGCGGTCTCGCGCATGCCCTTCTCGACCGACGGGATATATTCGCGCGGGATGTTGCCGCCCTTGATCTCGTCGAAGAACTGGACGCCGGAGCCGCGCTCGCCCGGAGCGACGCTGACCTTGACCCGGCCGAACTGGCCCGACCCACCCGACTGCTTCTTGTGGGTGTAATCGATGTCGACCGGACGGGCGAGGGACTCGCGATAGGCGACCTGCGGCGCGCCGACGTTGGCCTCGACCTTGAACTCGCGCTTCATGCGATCGACCAGGATCTCGAGGTGGAGCTCGCCCATCCCCTTGATGATCGTCTGCCCGGATTCATGGTCGGTGGTGACCCGGAAGCTCGGGTCCTCGGCGGCCAGGCGAGCGAGGGCGAGGCCCATCTTCTCCTGGTCGGCCTTGGTCCTGGGCTCGACCGCGACCTCGATGACCGGGTCGGGGAACTCCATCCGTTCGAGGATGATCGGCTTGTTCGGGTCGCACAACGTATCGCCGGTCGTGGTTTCCTTGAGACCCGCGATAGCGACGATGTCGCCGGCATAAGCCGTCTCGATGTCCTCGCGGTTGTTCGCATGCATCAGCAGCATGCGGCCGATCTTTTCCTTCTTGTCCTTGACCGAGTTCGAGACCGTGCCCTTCTCGAGCTTGCCGGAATAGATGCGGGCGAAGGTCAGCGAACCGACGAACGGGTCGTTCATGATCTTGAACGCCAGCGCCGAGAAGGGCGCGTTGTCCGCCGCCTCGCGGGTTTCGGGCTGGTTCTTGTCCGGGTTGATGCCCTCGATCGCCGGGATGTCGAGCGGGCTCGGCAGGTAATCAACGACCGCGTCGAGCAGCGGCTGGACGCCCTTGTTCTTGAACGCCGAGCCGCACAGCACCGGCACGAACGAGAAGTTGAGCGTGCCTTTGCGGATCAGCTTCTTCAGCGTGTCGCGGTCGGGCTCGTTGCCTTCGAGATAGGCCTCCATCACGGCATCGTCCTGTTCGACGGCCATCTCGATGAGATGCATGCGCGCCTCGGCGGCCGCGTCCTTCAGGTCGTCGGGGATCGGATGATATTCGAACTTCGCGCCCAGGCTCTCGTCGAGCCAGATGATGGCGCGGTTCTCGACCAGGTCGACGAGGCCCTTGAAGCCGCTTTCGAGGCCGATCGGCAGGTACAGGACCGCCGGACGCGCGCCCAGGCGGTCCTTGATCATGCCGACGCACATCTCGAAGTTGGCGCCGGTGCGGTCGAGCTTGTTGACGAAGCACATCCGCGGCACGTTGTATTTCTCGGCCTGGCGCCACACCGTCTCCGACTGCGGCTCGACGCCGGCAACGCCGTCGAAGCAGGCAACCGCGCCGTCGAGCACGCGCAGCGAACGCTCGACCTCGATGGTGAAGTCGACGTGCCCCGGCGTGTCGATGATGTTGATCCGGTGCTCGGGGCCCTTGCCCTCCTCGGAGCTCCAGAAACAGGTCGTTGCCGCCGACGTGATGGTGATCCCGCGCTCCTGCTCCTGCTCCATCCAGTCCATAGTCGCGGTGCCCTCGTGGACCTCGCCGATCTTGTAGGACTTGCCGGTGTAATAGAGGATGCGCTCGGTCGTCGTCGTCTTGCCGGCGTCGATGTGGGCCATGATGCCGATGTTGCGATAGCGTTCGAGCGGATGGCTGCGGGCCATTTTCTTGTGCTTCCTTAGCGATGTGGGGAGCCGGTCGACGCCGGCTCCCGCAATATAGGTACGAAAGTTACCAGCGGTAGTGGCTGAAGGCGCGGTTCGCTTCGGCCATGCGGTGGGTGTCCTCGCGCTTCTTGACCGCGTTGCCGCGGTTCTGCGACGCATCCATCAGCTCGCCCGAGAGGCGGCCGGCCATGGTCTTCTCGGACCGCGCGCGCGCCGCCGAGATCAGCCAGCGAATGGCGAGCGCCTGGGCACGCTCGGGGCGGACCTCGACCGGCACCTGGTAGGTCGCGCCGCCGACGCGGCGGGAGCGGACCTCGATGCCCGGCTTCACATTGTTGAGCGCATCGTGGAAGACGCTCAGCGGCTCTTTCTTGAGCCGCGTCTCGACATTCTCGAGCGCGCCGTAGACGATGCCTTCGGCGACCGACTTCTTGCCGTCGAGCATGACGGAATTCATGAACTTGGAGAGAACCAGATCCCCGAACTTCGGATCGGGAAGGATTTCGCGCTTTTCCGGGCGGCGACGACGGGACATTGGATATTCCTTTCTCTTCAGCCTGTTCCGGAACCTGTCCGGGGCTTACTCGTGCAGATTATTTGGGACGCTTGGCGCCGTACTTGGAGCGCGACTGCCGGCGGTCCTTGACGCCCTGGGTGTCGAGCACGCCGCGCAGCACGTGATAGCGCACACCCGGAAGGTCGCGCACACGGCCGCCGCGGATCAGCACGACGCTGTGCTCCTGGAGGTTGTGGCCCTCGCCCGGGATGTAGCTGATCACTTCGCGCTGGTTGGTCAGGCGGACCTTGGCCACCTTGCGCAGCGCCGAATTCGGCTTCTTCGGGGTGGTCGTATAGACCCGGGTGCAGACCCCGCGCTTCTGCGGGTTCTGTTCCATCGCAGGGACCTTCGACTTGGCCTTCTGCGGTTCGCGACCCTTGCGGATCAGCTGGTTAATCGTCGGCATGAAGCCCTTCACCTTTCGTTGCCGGAAGCCCCGGCGGTTACTTTGCCCAACGCAAACAGCGCGAAGCCCGGACAACCATCGGCCGCCAGCCACGCGCTTGATCGAGCAATGTTCAGCTCTTGTCCGGCGCAAAGAGAATCCCTGTCGCTCGGACGGCCGGGCACATAGCGACGGCGTCCCCAGGGGTCAACCGGCGAGTGGCGCGCCACCAACGCGCGCCACGAACCGACAGACGGGCTCTGCCGAACCGGCGCAACGGCCCGTCGAACGCGCCGCGCAGCTCCCTTCGAAACGCGGCAATCGAGGGCTTCTCAAAGGGGAGAATCGCCATGAAGACCCGCGCCATTGCCGCCGCATTGGGCACCCTTCTGTTCGCATCCTCGGCGTCGGCCTGGGACAATCCGCAAAGCAATACGGTCGCGCCGAAGGCCGCCGCGGAGAAAACTTACTGCCTGCAGTTCGCCGACGACACCGGAAGCCATGTCAACCGGGTCGAGTGCCGGACCAAGCGCCAGTGGGCCCAGCGCGGCGTCGACGTCGACTCCATGACCGACAAGTAGTCGCCCCCTGCGAGCGGAGCCCGCGCGCAGCGCGCGGCGGGTCACGCCGCAGCGTCAACTTCAAGGGGTACTAGTCAACGTGCCTGCGTACTCGAATGCGCTTCACGAAGATTGCTTCCAGACGGCAAATCCTGCCGTGCCACCGCCGACCATTCACTCGGTCGACCAGGACTCCGGGCGGCGCGTCGGGCACGTAAGAGCCGTCGAACTCGACGATGGAGTCGGTATGAGCGCGGAGCCGTCTTTGCATGCGTTTTGAGAGAACCAGGTCGTGGCATTCTGCTGCGTGGCCCGATTCCGCCAGGGGATAACCGACGTAAGCCCCGGCGAGATCCGGGACATATAATTCAAACCTGAACGGCCCCGTGCTTGATTCGGGGACGAGGGTGAATTTCTGCTCGCCGAGCTTGCGGTCTCCGCTCCAGACCTCGATCGCCCATCTTCCCGGGATCAGCTCCCAGGGTTCCTGCAGCGTATAGCCGGCTTCGATGACTCGGTTGAGTTTCCGTCGCAGCGACTGCTCGGTAATCCGCAACGGATGGGCAGCGCCCGGCGGAGTTGCGCCCGGTTTCGGGTAACGGGTCACAATACGGAGCGTGACCCAGGCACCGTCTGGAACGCCGGTAACCTTGAACTGAAACCCGAATGTCACCCCGATCTTTGCTCGAATCGTCGCTGCGCTCTGGACGAACCGGGGATTGGGAATAGCATTTTGCAGGACGCCGCTGGCATCCCGCTGGGTCGCCATTTTCCCCAAGGAATAAGTTCCGGCGCGGACGACTTCGACGCCCCGCAGCGCAGCCTGCGGGTTCTCGACCGGGACAATCGGGAACACCGTAGAGCGACACGCAGCCAACGAAGCGAGCAGCAACGCTATCGTTGGTACATGTGTCTTCATGCGCTCTCCCGATCAGACGCTACGCAAAGCCAGGACAAACTGGAACACCCTACTTCGTCGAAACGGCCTCGCGTCGACCCGCCCCTTTCGTTAGAATTCGCCGATGGGGGCCGGCCAGCGTTACCGATCAAGGAGAAACGACATGGCACACAAAGAACTGATCCTCGCCTTGAGCATGATCGTCACGGCATCGCCGGTGCTCGCGTCACAGGTGGAACCAGGCGAGGACGGCGCGCCGGCGTCGACCGCTCCGGCCGGAGGACCCGACACCCGCTATTGCATGCGGGTCGAGCCGCAGACCGGCAGCCGGATCGAGAGCATCGAATGCTGGACCCGCGAGGAATGGGCGGCCGGCGGAGTCGATGTCGACCACGACTGGCCGAAGGAAGGCGTCAGAGTCCTCAACGGCTGAGGCGATGCGCCGCCAGCCGCTCGTAATAAGGGCGGCAGCGGTCGGCGACCCGCTGGGCGTCCGCGGGTAGCGCGACCGCGTCGGTTTCGGGCGGGCCGAAGCCGGTGCTCTTCTCGACCGCGCCATACCAGTGCGGCGCCCACGGGCCGTCGGTGTCGCGGCGACCGGCGAGCCAGCTCAGCATCGCCGGGTCCCACGGAATGCCGAGCGCGGCGCACAGCTTTGACAGGACACCCTCCGGATCAGCCAGCACGTCGTTGGCGTCGACCACCGGCGGCGCGGCCCCGAGCCGGTCCGACTCGCGCTCGAAGAATTCGGCCTGGCGGTCCATCCCGAAATTCTCAAACGCCGCGGCCTCCCGCTTGCGCAAATAAGAGGCGATCATCCGCTCGGGCTCGCGGATCAGGAAGGCGTGGGTGAAGCCGGCGAAATCGTCGTAGCCGACCGGCCCCGTCATGTGATGCCACATCTGCTTCTGGTACCAGATGACAGGGACAGTCCCTCTTTTTGGGGAGTGTCCCTCCGGGATCGGGCCGCGCAGCGACGCCATGACGCTCCCCCAGTCGCAATCCATCGCTGCGATCACCTCGTCGCGCATCGGATGGTCGGCGCCGGCTGGAGCGTCCTTCAGAAAGCAGCCGTAGAACGGTTCGTCCGAAACAAGAGTATCCGCCCGGCTCCCAAAGCTGCGCATCATCGCCGTGGACAGGTTGCGAGGCCCCGACCACATGGCGATGCGGCGGGTCACGGCCGCTGCTGCTCTCCGACGTCGCGCTCGACGCGCTCGGCGTAGAGCTGCTGCAGGCGCTCGACCATCGGGCCGCGGCAGGTCAGCTGGCGGCCGTCGACCTCGCGCACCGGGACGATGCCCGCAAAGGTGCCGGTGGTGAACGCCTCGTCGGCGCCGTAGACGTCGGTCAGCGAAAAATCCTTCTCGAGCGCCGGAATCCCCGCGTCGCGGGCGACCTCGAGCGCCAGGCCGCGGGTGATCCCGCCGAGGCAATATTTGCCGCTCGAGGTCCACACCTCGCCCTTGCGGACGATGAAGAAATGGGTCGAGTTGCAGGTCGCGACGAACCCGTGCGGATCGAGCATCAGCGCCTCGTCGGCGCCGGCCTGGGTCGCCTGGACCGAGGCGAGGATGCAGTTCAATTTCGAGTGGGAGTTGATCTTCTGGTCCTGGACCGCCGGGTCGCCGCGGCGGACGTGGACGGTGAACAGCTTGAGCCCGCGCTCGTGCACGCCCACGGGCGGCTGCTTGTACTCGGGGATGATGACGACGGTCGCCCCGCCGACCACCACGCGCGGGTCTTGGTAGGGCGTCGAGCGGACGCCTCGCGTGACCATCAGCCGGACGTGGACGCCCTCGTCCATGCCGTTGGCGTCGAGCGTGTCGTAGAGGCGCTTCGCGAGATGTTCGCGAGTCAGACCGACGTCCATGGCAATCGCTTTGGCGCCTTCGAACAACCGGTCGAGGTGGCGGTCGAGGAAGGCAAGCCGGCCCTGATGGACCCGCAGCCCCTCCCACACGCCGTCGCCGAGCATGAAGCCGCTGTCGAACACCGAGACGACCGCTTCGGCGCGCGGCTTCAATTCGCCGTTGACGTTGATCAGGATCGACGCGTTGCGCGGATCGGAGACGTCATGCATCTGCGCCATCCGCGAAGCGTGGAGCGCCCCGCCGCGCTTGGCAAGTGCCGCCGGCGCGGCGTCGGCTTAGGGGCGGGCCTTGCGGCCGAACGCTGCGCGCTGCTGGCGGACGAACGGCTCGGGCTCGAACAGCGGCGTCGCCGGGACATATTCCGGGACGTCGCCGGTGCTTTCCGCCGGGTTTGGCTGCGGCTCTGGATCCGGCGCTGCCGGCTCCTCCGCGACCTTACCGATCTCGCGCTCCAGCCGGTCGGTGATCTCGGCGATCGTCGGCTGCGCTTCCTTCACCCGACTCTTGCGCGGCTTCGGCGCTTTGCGGCTGGGCTTCGCGCCTTGCTCGACAGTCGCTGCGACCGGTGATTCGGCAACTTCGGGCGCGTCCGCGACCGGCGGCGCAGGCGGTGCGTACGCCAGCAGGTCGCCCTGCGTCTCGTCGGCGCTCACCGCGGGCGCTGAGGCCGGGCGCGACTTGGGCCGGCGCAGGTCAGTCAGATGCCACACGCCGTACAGCGTGGCGACGGCCGCTGCGGACAACAGGGCCGAGGCGTCGGTCTGCGCCCACGCGCCGGCAAGCGAGCCGGCGAGGGCGAGTGCGCAGAAGACCTCGAAGACGATCCGCCCGCGCGAGTGGTGAGCGCTGTGCATTGCTCCCTCCCCTACGCGCGGAACTATCGCCTCCGAATCCTACTCCGGGGTTAACGCGCAATCATTCCCTGGTCGGGTCGTGGCCCCAGTTCATCAGGCTGTAGCGCCAGCGCGAGGTGTAGATATTGTCCGGCCGCTGGGCGCGATGGCGGCGCACGTAGCCGACGACCTTGCGCATGTGGGCATAGTCCGCGTCGGTGAGGTCGTCCGCCCGCTTGCCGAGGATGGCCACGATTCGCCGCCCGCTGGCGTGCCCTACGCTTTCGGCGCGGCTTCCGTCGATGCCCTTCCAGCCGACCCTCCGGCTTTCCTCCGTATTCAGCCATATTTCGAGCTCGTCCGACGTCATGTTGACCGCCTCGTCGAAGGCGGTGCGGACCTGGTCGCGGTCGATGCTCATTTCTTCCTTTCGTCGGCGGCGCCGTGCATCGGCCGGATGAACAGGCGGCGCACCTGCGGCCAGCGCGAGCGCGCCTCGCGCTCGAGTTCGCCGATGACGCGTTCGACTTCCCCAGCGCGGATGTCATTGTCGAAGTCGACACTGATCATTGCGGTGACCTGGTCGGGCGCGGAATGGATCGTCATCACATGCCCGACCCCGACGACTCCCTTCGCGTTGGAGACCAGCGCCCGCAGCCCGTCGACGAGTTCGGGATCGGCCGCTTCGCCAATCAGCAGCCCCTTGGACTCGCGCGCCAGCAGCAGCGCGGTGAAGGCGAGGATCACGCCGATCACGACCGACGCCGCGCCGTCGAAGAAGGGGTTGCCGGTCCGCTGCGACAATAAGACCCCGATCGCCGCGGCGACGATCCCGGCCATCGCCGCGCCATTTTCGAGCAGGACGATGAAGGTCGGCGGATCCTTGGAGCGCTTGATCGCCTCGAACCAGTCGAGCTCGCCCTTGGCCGCCCTGAACTCGTTGAACGCGCCGAGCGTCGACCAGCCCTCGAGCAGGAAGGCGACCAGCAGCACGGCATAAGCGATCAGCGGCGAGACCGCCGCCTCCGGCTCGAGGATGTGGATGATGCCCTCGTAAATCGATACGCCGGCGCCGAGCGCGAAAACCAGGACCGCGACGACGAAGCTCCAGAAGTAGAGCTCGCGGCCGTAGCCGAACGGATGATGGTGATCGGGCGGCTTCTTCGACTGCCGCCGGCCCCACATCAGCAGCAGCTGGTTGGTCGAATCGACGACGCTGTGAACGCCTTCGGTCAGCATCGCCGAGGAGCCGGTGATCGCGGCCGCGACGAACTTCGACGCTGCGATCCCGAGATTGGCCGCGAGCGCCATCCACAGGGTGCGGTTGCTCTGCCGCGCGCTCAAATTGGGATCCTTCCCGTACAGCCCATGACGCCCGGTGAACCGGCGAGCGCCGGGTTGGTGCCGTGCCGGCTCGTCCCGGCGAGCCGGATCACCAGCCGGTGGGCCAATCGAACGCCGTGTCAGCCGTTGCTGTGATCGATGGTGATCACGCCGATGATGATGCAGCCGTTGGGGTCCGGGACGTCGAGAACCGACGTGCGCCCCGGCTCGACCACGACTTCGTTCGCGCCGGTCCGGGGCGAGGCGATCGAATCGAGGTCGGCGCCCGAGCCGTCCGCTTCCGGGGGCCTGTCGACGTTGACCCGATACGATCCGGCAGGCAGGCGCTTGACCTTGTACCGACCGTTCAATCCCACTTTCGCGTGATAGACGGTGCCATCGGACGCGGTGGCGCTGACGAAGCCTCCGCCGCAGGCGCCGAGCACCGCGCCCTTGATCGCGCCCAGCTTCGCGCCGTCGGCGGCAGCTGCCGGGCTCGCCGCGAGAATGCCAACGGACGTGCCGATCGCCGCCATCATGCGACCGGTCCTGGCCGCTCCGCCGCGCTTGAGCGCAACCTCGCCACTTGGTCCGACCTGCGCGCGGACGCAGATTCGTCCGCCCGAGCGCAACATTCCTTCGGCTTCGTCGAACGTGAGCTCGGACAGGTCGTGGATGATTTGGTCGCATCGCGCGCAATGGCGATTGCAGCCGCTCGGGGCCATGTCGTCCCAACTTTGAGCGCAAGGCTCGGGCAGGGACACGCGCAACTCGGTCATCGACGTCTCCTTTCGAGCAAGCCGAAGGCTCAAATATGCAGCACCCGACCCTCGGCGGCGAGTACCGCCTCGTGCATCATCTCGCTTAGGGTCGGGTGCGGGAAGACGGTCTGCGCGAAGTCCTCGTCGATCAGCTCGGCGGTCTTGCCGACGGTATAGCCCTGGATCAGTTCGGTGACCTCGGCGCCGATCATGTGCGCTCCGAGCAGCTCGCCGGTCTTCGCGTCGAACACGGTCTTGATGAAGCCGTCGACCTCGCCCAGCGCGATCGCCTTGCCGTTGCCGATCGCCGGGAACTTGCCGACCTTGACCTGATAGCCCTGCTCCTTCGCCGCGGCTTCGGTCAGGCCGACGCTCGCCACCTGCGGCCGGCAATAGGTGCAGCCCGGGATGTTCTTCGGATCGGTCGCATGCGGGTGCGCGTCCTGGTTGCCGAGCTCCCGCGCGATCGCCTCGGCGGTGGTCACAGCCTCGTGCATCGCCTTGTGCGCCAGCCACGGCGGCGCGGTGACGTCGCCGATCGCCCACAGGCCGGCGACGTTGGTGCGGCCGTAAGGATCGGTGTCGATATGGCCCTTGGTGGTTTTCACGCCGAGCGGCTCGAGCCCGATGTTCTCGGTGTTGGGGGCGATGCCGACCGCGACGATGACGTGGCTGAAGCGCTGCTCGTTCGTCTTGCCGTCGGCCGTCTTGATCGTCGCCGCGACGCCTTTGGCGTCCGCCTTGAGGCTCTCGACGCCGGCCGAGGTGTGGATCGTCAGGCCCTGCTTGGTCAGGCTCTTGGCGAGCTGCGCGCTGATCTCCGCATCCTCGACGGGGACGACGCGGTCGAGCAATTCGACCACCGTCACTCTGGCGCCGAGATCCGCGTAGAAGCTGGCGAACTCGATCCCGATCGCGCCCGAGCCGATGACCAGCAGCTCGGTCGGCATCTCGGCCGGGGTCATGGCGTGACGGTAGGTCCAGATGCGCTTGCCGTCGACCTTGGCGAACGGGAGGTCGCGCGCCCGCGCGCCGGTCGCGAGGATGATATGTTTCGCCTGGAGCTCGACGGTCTTGCCGTCCGCTCCGGCCACCGACAGTCTGTCCTTCGCGGTCAGCGTGCCTTCGCCCATCACGACGGTGATCTTGTTCTTCTTCATCAGGTGCGCGACGCCCTGGTTGAGCTGCTTGGACACGGCGCGGCTCCGCGCTACGACCTTGGCGAGATCGAACGACGGCTTCTCATTGCTCAAACCGTAGGCGTCGGCGTGCTGGAGATAGTGATAGATTTCGGCCGAGCGCAGCAGCGCCTTGGTCGGGATGCAGCCCCAGTTGAGGCAGATCCCGCCAAGCAGTTCCCGCTCGACGATCGCGGTCTTCAAACCAAGCTGCGCCGCGCGGATCGCCGCGACATAGCCGCCCGGCCCGGAGCCGAGGACGATCACATCATATTGGTCAGCCATGAGGTGCTCCACTTGGCCCCTC
>DASRAY010000144.1:0-16849 GCA_035637935.1 Sphingomicrobium sp. | reverse complement strand
CGGGTCGACGTCCTCACCGGCGGCGCCTCGTCGGTCTACGGCGCGGACGCGGTCGCGGGCGTCGTCAACTTCATCATGGACACCAGCTTCCGCGGCCTGCGCATCGACGCCCAGGCCTCGACCTTCATGCATTACAATGACGCGTCGGACCGGATCATCGGCGGCAATTTCGCGGCCAACCGCAACTTCCGCCCGCCGCACGGCCAGAGCGTCAACGGTGGCGCGCAGGACCTCGCCGCGGCGTTCGGCGCCGGGTTCGACGACAACCGCGGCAGCATCATGGCCTATGCCACCTACCGCAAGCAGGACGCCGTCCTTGAGGCGAGCCGCGATTATTCCTTCTGCTCGCTCGCCGCGCGCACGGCGGCCCAGGGCGGCGCCGGCAGCGGCACCAACGGCGCCGACTTCAACTGCGGCGGTTCGGCCACCTCGGCGTTCGGCACCTTCTTCACCAACGTCGGCACCTTCCACGTGGAGGGTAATAGCTTCGTGCCGGGTTCGATCCCGTTCAACTTCGGCCCGTACAATTTCTACCAGCGGCCGGACGAGCGCTACACGCTCGGCGCCTTCGCCGAATATCAAATCAGCCCGGGGGCCAAGCCGTACCTCGAAGCCATGTTCATGAACGATACGTCGCACTCCAAGATCGCGCCGTCGGGAGACTTCTTCAACACCACCACCATCAACTGCGACAACCCGCTGCTCTCGGCCCAGCAGTTCAGCAAAATCTGCGTGCCGACCAACACGTTCGTCGACGCCCAGGGCGTGACCCGGGCGATCGCCTACACCGGCCGGCGCAACGTCGAAGGCGGCGGACGCGAAGACCACCTCGAGCGCAGTTCCTGGCGGGTTGTCGGCGGCATCCGCGGCGATGTGCTCAAGGGCGTGTCCTACGACGCTTATTATCAATACGGCACGACGCGCTTTTCCCAGGCCTTCCTCAACGACTTCTCGATCCGGCGTCTGAACATGGCGCTCGACGTCATCTCCAACCCGGCGGTCGGCGGCGTGCCGGGCGTTGCGGCCGGCACCCCGGTCTGCCGCGCAGCGCTTCCGGGCACCGGCCCCGGCGGAGCCGCGCTCGACGCGACCTGCGTCCCGTACAACATCTTTGCCGCCGGCGGAGTCACTCCGGAGGCGCTGGCCTATCTCCAGACTCCGCTGATTTCGCGCGGCTCGGTCAACGAGACGATCGCCAACGCCAACATCACGCTCGACGGCGGCGAGTACGGCGTGCAGACGCCGTGGTCGGACCGCGGGGTCGGGCTCAACTTCGGCGGCGAGTATCGCAAGGAATCGCTGGATTTCCTGCCGGACATTCAGTTCCAGACCGGCGACGGCGCGGGCCAGGGCGGCGCAATCGTCCCGGTGTCAGGCCATTTCGACGTTCGCGAAGCCTTCGCCGAGTTGCAGATCCCGATCGTCAGCCACAGCTTCTTCGAGGAGCTGACGCTCGGCGCCGGCTATCGTTATTCCGACTACAAAGTCGCGGGCGGCCACTTCAACACCGACACCTACAAGCTGTCGCTCGAGTTCGCTCCGATCCACGACATCCGCGCCCGCGCCAGCTACAACCGCGCGGTCCGCGCTCCGAACGTGGTCGAGCTGTTCGCGCCGCAGGCGGTGGGTTTGGGCGGAACGGTCGACCCGTGCGCCGGGGCGGCGCCGACGGCGACGGCGGCGCAGTGCGCCAATACCGGCGTCGGTGCCGGCTTTGGGACTTACGGATCGATCGCCGCCAATCCGGCCAACCAGTATAATGCGCTGATCGGCGGCAATCCCGATCTCTCCCCGGAGAAGGCCGACACCTACACGGTCGGCCTGGTTGTCCAGCCGCGCTTCGTCCCGGGCTTCGCCGTCACGCTCGATTATTTCGACATCAAGGTCGAGGGACTGATCAGCACGCTCGGCTTCCAGACGATCATGAGCCAGTGCCTCGCCAGCGGCGACGCCTTTTTCTGCTCGAAAATCCACCGCATGCCTGGCAACGGCTCGCTGTGGCTGTCACCGGCCGGGTTCGTCGAGACCACCAACACCAACATCGGCGGCCTCCGGACCAAGGGCTTCGACCTCAACGGCACCTACTCGCGCCGTCTCGGCGGGATGGGCACCGTGAACGTCAGCTATGTCGGGACGATGCTGCGCAAGCTCGAGATCGACACCGGGGTCAACGGCGGCGGCGCCGGTCAGGACGGCAAGTTCGACTGTGCCGGGCTCTACGGCAGCACCTGCGGCAGCTTCCTAAGCGGCGCTCCCAACCCGAAATATCGCCACAAGCTGCGGCTCGGATTCACCATGCCCAACGGGCTCGGGATCTCCGGTCAGTGGCGCTACTTCTCGTCGGTCAAGAACGACGGCCTCGAAGCGGACTGCGACATCAGCGCGACGGCGACCTGCACCGCAAACGTCGCGGACGCCAACCGGCACATCAAGGCCCAGAGCTTCTTCGACCTGGCGCTGACCGCCCGCCTCGCCGACCGCTACAACTTCCGCCTCGGCGCCAACAATATCTTCGACAAGCAGCCGCCGATCGTCGGCGGCGAAGTGTCGAACGCACCGTTCGGCAACGGCAACACCTTCCCGCAGGTCTATGATGCGCTGGGCCGGTTCCTGTTCGCCGGCGTGACCGTGGATTTCTAGAGGAGGAGACGAGACCAACTCCTGTCGGGCGGGCAACGCAACCATCGAACCGCAGGTGAGATGTGCCCGTGCTGACCCCGAGCTCGAGGTCGAGCTGCCTGGTCCGCCAGGCCGGCCCCTACCAGCCTCGGCTCGAGAGCCGGAGAGGAGGGGGCATGGACAAGCCGTGGAGTATATTCCCCTTCACGCCATGCCCCCTTCGTTCCCGCCGGCTCGGTGGCTCGGCCGGCCGGTCAGCGCTCCCGGAACCACTTGGTCAGGATGTACTTGGTCCCGCGCCGCACCTTCATGCCCTGGTGGAGCGTAGCCGGATTGGGCCGGCCGTCAGGCAACAGATTGTTCCAGGCGAGCAGCTTGCCGGGCTCGGGCTGGATGGTCTTGGCGATCGCCTTGAACCGCGTCGCGCCGCCGGCGTCGGGCACGTTCAGATAGATCATCGCGGTCCACGTCCGCTGGCCGGCATCGGCGGTGTGAACGTAGAAATCGTAGCCGCCCGGCTCGAACGTGTCGGTGTGCGGCTTGAACTCCTGGCCCGGCGCATAGCGCTGGCCCTGCAGGGGCTCGCCCGAACGCGGCGGGAACCCGAGCAATGCGCAGATCCGGTCGTCGACCTCGGCGACCGTCGGATCGCGCCAGTCGAGGTCGCAGGTTTCGCTGGTGCGGAAGTTCGCGATTCCGACGTCGTCGGCGATCTCGGACGGGCGGCAGCGGGAATCGATCCGCTCGATCAGCGCGGTGCAGGTCCCGCGGTCGACGAAGCCGCGAACGATGAACAAGTCGAGCTCGCGGGTCGGGACGCGCTGGACTCCGGCCGCGGCGGCGAGCCTGGCCGCTGGCCCGGCGAGGTCAGCCGGCGTAGCCCTGCCCCCGTCGCACCTGATGGTCGGCAATCACCGCCTTGGCGACGTCGCGCATCAGCCGTTGCGCGTCGCCGTCGGAATTGTTGCGGGGAATCGTCATGATCGCCATCGCGTAGACCGTTCCGTCCGGCGCGGTGAGCAGGCCGATGTCGTTGATCCCGCCGATCCGCCCCTTGAGCTCCTGCCCGGTGCCGGTCTTGTGGTTCCAGTCCCAGCCGGGCGCGAGGGCGGCGCGGACGCGCATTCCGCCGGTCCGAGTCTGTCCCATGATCGACAGCAGCCGCGAGGTCGAAGCCGGCGAGAGCAGCTCGCCCTTGCGCAAGGCGGCAAGCGCCCTGGCGACGGCCTGCGGCGAGGCGCCGTCGTACGGGTCTGCCAGATATCGGAGGAACGCGGCCCTGCGAACGTTCATCGGGAGTGCGTCGCGCGCCTCGAAGAAGGCATTGCCGAGGGAATAGCTCTGGCTCCAGGTGAGGCCGGCGATCTTCGACTGCAGCGCGCGCTCGCCATTGTAGAAGCGGATCGACCCCAAGCCCTTGCGGGCGATCATGTCGCGCACCGCCTGCGGGCCGCCGACGGACCGCAGCAGCCTGTCATTGGCCGTATTGTCGCTCTCGGTGATCGCGGCGAACATCAGTGAGCCGAGCGTGGTCGTGTAGCCGCCGTCGAGAATCTTGGCGCGCAGCGGCTGGTGGAACAAGGTGAGGTCGGCGCGGCCGAGCGTGACCCGGTCATCGAGGCTGATCTTGCCCCGGTCCACCGCGTCCATCGCCGTGATCGCGACCCACAATTTTGAACAACTCTGCTGCGGAAACAGCGAATTCCTGTTCCAGCCGATCTCCCACCCGTCGCGCAGGGACACGATGGCAATTCCCGCCTTGCCGTCGAACGCCCGAGCGAGGCCGGTCACCCGATCGCGAAGAGCGTCCGGTGCCGGAAGCGCGGCGGGTTTCGGCGGAGTCCGGTCCGGCCGTGCGACGGGCGCCTTGCGGGGTGCCGCGGCCGACGCCGAGACCTGGGCCATCAGAGCCGCGATCAGCGCCAATCCCAAAGGCTTGGAAAGTGACGTCATGACGCCTCGAGCACTCCTTAACTTTCCGCCGATTCCAATCATTTGCCTCACGACAGCTGAACTCCCGCTGTGCGGCCCCGACGCGAGACTCGCATCCTCGAGTCGGCTTGCCAAGACTGTTTCGAGAGTCAGCGCGCCGGGTTTTGGCCGCCGAGCAGGGCGGCCGATTCGATTTCATCGAGCGCGCGATGCGCGGCGATGTAGCGCCGCGCCTTGGCGGTCCAGTCGCCGGCCCGCGCCGCGCCCGGCAGGCGCATGGTTTCGGCCAGCGCCTGGTCGACGTCGCCGGTCGACAGGCGCTGAAGCGCACGGGTGTAGCGCGCATCGGCGTTCATTGCCGGCCGGTCGGAGCGGTGGACCTCGACCACCGAGCCGAGCTCACGCTTGAACCCGCTCCACCAGCTGTCCTGCGGGCCGCCGCGGCGGAGCTCGGGGCCGAGCGCTTCATATTCGCTGATCAGGTCGTTGAGCCGGACTGGAGTACGCGAGGCGGTGACCACCGTCGCCACCGCTGCCTGATGCCGGGCACCGAAACGGTCGACCAGCAGGGGCTCGAGATAGCCGAGCGCGACTCCGCGGTCGATCGCCCGGCGGGCGGCGAAGGCGACGACCAGCGCGTCGGCGCGGCCGGCGAAGCCCTCGGCCCGCTCGGTCGCATTCTCGACCCGGGCCAGGCGCTGCTCGAGGGTGGCGATCTTGGCGGCGTCTTCCGGGTCGTTCGGCGCGTCCGGCGCGCCCTCCTCGGGAGGCGCCGCATTCAACACCACCGGCTTTGGCGTCAACACCGCCTGCGGCTGGGTCGCCGGGACCACGCCGAGGAATTTCGC
This sequence comes from Sphingomicrobium sp., assembly GCA_035637935.1. Classification (GTDB taxonomy): domain Bacteria; phylum Pseudomonadota; class Alphaproteobacteria; order Sphingomonadales; family Sphingomonadaceae; genus Sphingomicrobium. Next base: position 11,450 of record DASRAY010000144.1, on the reverse strand, counting down.
GGCCGGCTGGTAGTGCGCCAGCCCCCACGTCGCGGCGGCCGCGCCGACGATCACCAGGACGAGCCCGATCAGCAGGCGCGCGGTCCAGCCCATGCCGCTCCGATTGGTCGCACCGTTCATTACGCGCCCGTGTTGTTGCACAGCCGTGCGGCGAGGGCCAGCAGCGCTTGGTCGCTCGGCTGGTCGGCGATCGCGATCCGGCCCCACCCGTCGCCCACGCTGGCGGCCGTGGCGGGGCTGATCGCGATGATCGCGATCGACCCTCGGTCGGCGACCAGTTCCGCCAACCGCTGGCCGGCGCGCGGCGAATGGACCAGCACGACGGCCCCGCGCACCGCGCCCAGGTCGGGCGGCGCGCGCCGGGTCGCGCGATAGACGGGCACGGCCGTCAGCAGCGGGCGAGCGGCGGCGGGCACGGTCCGATCTTCGCCGCACAGGTGGAGCAAATTCAGGCTCGGGCTGATCGAGCCGAGCAGCGCGTCGACCCCCGAGGCGCCGGTCTCGGCCACGTTCAATCCGGCTTCCCGGGCCGCGGCCGCCGTCGCCTCCCCCACCGCATAGACCGGCAATTGGCGCAGCAGGTGCAGCCGCCCGCCGGCCTGGCGGACAGCATTGGCGCTGGTCAGGAGCAGACCGTCGAAGGCCGCGGAGTTCGGCGCGGCCCAGTCGAGCGGCTCGATCTCGAACAGCGGCATCGCGACCGCGTCGAGCCCGAGCTGCCGCGCGCGGGCGACGGTTTCGCTTGCGCCCGGCTCGGGACGCAGGACGATGACGCGCCTCATTGGGCTTCGAACAGTTTCCGGATTGATTCAGGCGCCGCGGCCAGCATCTCGCGCGCCAATGCCGCCGGAGTCTTGCGGTCGCCGCAGTCGAACACGGCGCGCTGCTCGATCATCTCCTTGCCGTCGGCGGAGAAGATCTGGGCCCGCATCCTAAGGTCGCCGTCCTCGAGCACGCAGAAGGCCGCGACCGGGGAGGCGCAGGTCGCGCCGAGCGCGCGCGTGAACTCGCGCTCGGCCATCACGCAGTCGTAGGTGATCGGGTTGCTGACGGTCGACAGCACGCTCTGCGTCCGAGTGTCGTTGGTGCGGCATTCCATGCCGATCACCGCCTGGCCGGGTGCGGGCAGGAGCACCTCGGTCGGGATGGCGGTGCCGATGCTGATGTCGAGCCGCTTGAGGCCCGCCGCGGCGAGCAGGGTCGCGTCGACCTCGCCCGCCTCGACCTTCTTGAGGCGGGTTTCGACATTGCCGCGCAGCGGCACGATCTTGAGGTCGGGGCGCAGCCGAAGCAGCTGGGCGGCGCGGCGCGCGGAGGAGGTGCCGACGGTCGCGCCCTTCTTCAGCGCATCGATCGATTCGGCGCCGATCAGCCGATCGCGGACGTCGCCACGCGGGCGCACGGCGGCGATGTGAATCTCGCCCGGGCGGACGCTCTCCACGTCCTTCATCGAATGGACGCAGAAATCGACCTCGCCCGCGAGCAAGGCCCGGTCCAGCTCCTTGGTCCACAGCGCCTTGCCACCGAGCTCGGCCAGCGGCCGGTCCTGGACCTTGTCCCCGGTGGTGGTGATGGTGACCAGCTCGACATAGCCGTCTGGCCAGCGCTGCGCCGCCTCGATCGCCGCCGCGACCTTGCGCGCCTGGGCGAGCGCCAGGGGGGAACCGCGAGTTCCGAGCTTGAGGCCGTGCATGGCCTACCCCTAGTGCATCTCAAGAGGATCAGGCAAAGGGCCGGACGCGAAATGACCCTGATCCTTGGCCTCGAATCGTCGTGCGACGACAGCGCGGTAGCGCTGGTCGGCTCCGATCGCCGGATCGTGGCGCAGGCGGTGGTCGGCCAGACCAGCGCGCATCAGCCGTTCGGCGGGGTCGTGCCGGAGATCGCCGCGCGCGCCCATGTCGAGATCCTGCCCGACCTCATCCGTCGCGTGCTCAATGACGCCGGACTGTCGGTGCACGACGTCGATGCCGTCGCCGCGACCGCGGGTCCGGGGCTGATCGGCGGGGTGATGGTCGCGCTGCTCGCCGGGAAGGGCCTCGCGCTCGCGGCGGGCAAGCCGCTGGTCGCGGTCAACCATCTCGAGGGCCACGCGCTGTCGCCGCGGCTCGCCGATCCGGACCTCGAATTTCCCTATCTGCTGCTGCTCGTGTCGGGCGGCCATTGCCAGTTGCTCGAAGTGCGCGGCGTGGGCGATTATCGCCGCCTCGCGACGACCATCGACGACGCCGCGGGCGAGGCTTTCGACAAGGCTGCCAAGCTGCTCGGCCTGCCCTATCCCGGCGGCCCGGCGATCGAGGAGCTGGCGAAATCAGGGGACGCGAGTGCGGTGCCGTTGCCGCGGCCGCTGGTCGGCTCGGGCGAACCGCATTTCTCCTTCGCGGGGCTCAAGAGCGCGGTGCAGCGCGCGGTTGCCGCGGGCGAGCATGCGCACGAGGGCATCGCCGCCAGCTTCCAGCAGGCGGTGGTCGATTGCCTCGTCGACCGGACCGCGGTCGCGCTCGGCAAGACCGACGCCCCGGCGCTGGTCGTCGCCGGCGGGGTCGCCGCCAACCAGGCCATTCGCGGCGCGCTCGCGGCTTTGGCCGAACGCGAACAGCGGCGATTCAGCGTGCCCCCGGCCTGGCTGTGCACCGACAATGCGGCAATGATCGCCTGGGCCGGGGCCGAGCGCTTCGCCGCCGGCCTGACCGACCCGCTCGACGCCCCGGCCCGCGCCCGCTGGCCGCTGGACGAGCAGGCCGAAACGGTGCGCGGCGCGGGGGTGAAAGCATGAAGCTCGGGGTCATCGGCGGGGGCGCCTGGGGCACTGCGCTGGCGCAGGTCGCTTCGGTCGGCGGGCGCGAGACGCTGCTGTGGGCGCTTGAGGACGGCGTCGTCCAAAGCGTCAACCGCAACCACGAGAATGCCTTGTTCCTCGCCGGGGTGCCGCTGAGCCCGGCGATCCGCGCGACGTCGAACCTCGCCGAGCTCGGCGCGTGCGACGCGTGGCTGGTCGTCACCCCCGCCCAGCATATGCGGGCAGTGCTCGAGCGGACGCCCGACGGCGACACGCCGCTTGTGCTCTGCGCCAAGGGGATCGAGGAGCGCAGCGGCGCCCTGCTTCACGACGTCGCGCGAGAGGTGCGCCCGAGCGCCGCGATCGCCGTCCTGTCGGGCCCGACCTTCGCGCACGAGGTCGCCGCCGGCCTGCCGACCGCGGTCACCCTCGCCGCCGAGGACGCAGCGCTCGCCGAGCAGTTGCGCGACGCCATCGGCCAGCCGACCTTCCGGGTCTATCTGTCGGACGATGTCGCCGGGGCTGAGATCGGCGGGGCGGTCAAGAATGTGCTCGCGATCGCGTGCGGCGTCGTCGAGGGCAAAGCGCTCGGCCAGAATGCGCGGGCGGCGCTGATCGGCCGCGGCTTCGCCGAAATGACCCGGTTCGGCCTGGCCTGCGGCGCCCGGCGCGAGACGCTCGCCGGCTTGAGCGGGCTCGGCGACCTTGTCCTCACCTGCTCGTCGGCCAGTTCGCGCAACTATTCGCTGGGCAAGGGCATCGGCGAAGGCCGCGCCGCGGCCGAGCTGCTGGCGGATCGCACGACGGTCGCGGAAGGCGCCTTCACCGCGCCGGTGCTCGCCCGGCTGGCGCGCGAGCGAGGCATCGACATGCCGATCGTGGCGGCGGTCGACGCGCTGATCGCCGGGCGTGCCAATGTCGACGAGGTGCTCGAGGCGCTGCTGGCGCGGCCGCCGCGGGCCGAGGCGGTGTAGCAATCGACCGCGACCCCCTTCTTTTCGTGATACGCAATGCCGGACGTTGAAGGCCTGGGCGCCCGCCGCGCAGCGCTCCGGATGCTCGATGCCGTGCTCCGCATGGGCTGGACCCTCGAGGCCGCCGGCCGCGGCGCGTCGGGCAAGCTCGGCACCGCCGACCGGGCGCTCGCCCTGGCGATCGCCGGGGAGACCGTGCGCCGCATTCCCGAGCTCGATTTCCTGATCGACGGCGCGACCCGCCAGCGGCTCCCCGAGGATTCGAAGGCGCGCATGGTGCTGCGGCTCGCGCTCGCCCAGAAGATCGCGCTCAACGTGCCCGATCACGCGCTGGTGGCGACGGCGCTGCCGCTGGTCGACGGCGGGCCGCGCCGCCTTGTCCATGGCGTGCTCGGCACCCTGCTTCGTGGCGGCGTGAGCGGAAGCGCCGCTCCGCCGCTGCCGGACGGGGTCGAGCGCCGCTGGCGCCGCGCCTGGGGCTCCGACGCCGTCGAGGCCGCCCGGCGCCTGATCGTTCGCCGCCCGCCGCTCGACTTGAGCTTTCGCGACCAGGCGAATGCCGACGGGTTCGTTCGGTTCGCGGGTGGCAAGCAGCTGGCGCCGCGCCACGTCCGCATTTCGAGCGACACCGCGGTCGAGGCGCTGCCCGGTTTTGCCGAGGGCGGCTGGTGGGTCCAGGATCTGGCGGCGTCGCTGCCGGCGCGCCTGATCCCGACCGACGCCAAAATGGTCCTCGACGCCTGCGCCGCGCCGGGCGGCAAGACGATGCAGCTCGCGGCCGCCGAGCTTCAAGTCAGCTCGGTCGACAGCTCGCAGGCGCGCCTGGCGCGGCTCCAGAGCAATCTCGACCGGACGCACCTGCACGCGAACCTCGTTCTCGCCGACCTGCTCGAGTGGCAGCCGCAGCCGTTCGACGCCATTCTACTCGATGCGCCCTGCTCGGCGACGGGGACGTTCCGCCGTCACCCTGAGGCGCTGTACCGCGCGCGGCCGTCGGTGATCGCGGAGCTCGCCGACAACCAGTTGCGGCTGCTCCACACCGTCCGGGACTGGCTGCGGCCCAACGGCAAGCTGGTCTACTCCGTCTGCTCGCTCGAACCGGACGAAGGAGAGACGATCATCGCCGATTTCCTCGCGGGCAATCCGGAATTCGCGGTCGATCCGCCGCGGCCGGACGAGCTGCCTGACTTCGTGACGCCAACGCCCGAGGGTTATGTCCGCATCCTTCCCGGCCTGCTCGAGGATAAGGGCGGGCTCGACGGCTTCTTCATCGCCCGCCTTGTCCGCCGCGGCTAAACCCGTCTAATCGGCGCCATGGCTCGCCCGCTCATCGCTCCTTCGATCCTCTCCGCGGATTTCGCCAAGCTCGGCGAGGAGGTGCGGGCGATCGACGAGGCCGGCGCGGACTGGATCCATATCGACGTCATGGACGGGCATTTCGTCCCCAACCTGACGATCGGACCGGCGGTGGTGAAAGCGCTTCGGCCGCACACGACCAAGCCGTTCGACGTCCATCTGATGATCTCTCCGGTCGACAATTTCCTCGACGCGTTCGCCGAGGCCGGTGCGGACACGATTACCGTCCACCCGGAGGCCGGGCCGCACCTCCATCGGACGATCCAGCGGGTCAGGGCGCTCGGCAAGAAGGCGGGCGTGTCGCTGAATCCCGCAACCCCGGCGAAGGCACTCGACTATGTGCTGGGCGAGATCGACCTGGTGCTGGTGATGAGCGTCAACCCGGGGTTCGGCGGGCAGAAGTTCATCGCCTCGCAGCTCAAGAAGATCGAAGCGATTGCGACCCGCATCGCCAAGGAAAATCTCGACGTGCTGGTCGAGGTCGACGGCGGGATCGACGCCGAGACGGCGCCGCAGGCGGTCAATGCCGGGGCATCGGTGCTGGTCGCCGGGACCGCCGCGTTTCGCGGCGGCGCCACGGCCTACGCCGGCAATATTCGCGCGCTCCGGGGCGAGTGATGGGCGCGGACGGCGCTGCCGCCGAGCAGGACGTCGTCCGGCGGCTCGCCCGCGGCTCATTGCTCTCGCGGCTCAGGCGCTCGAAGCAGCCGCTGAAGCTCGCCGCCGTTCCGCGCGATCATGTCGCCGGGGACCGCCAGCGGGGCGACGCCCTGATCGCCGGGCGGTTCGTGGCCGGAAGTGCGGTCCTGCCGCTGGCCGATCTCGACTTCGCCGGCATGGACGCGGCGGATCCCGCGGTTCAGCAACTGCAAGGCTTCTCGTGGCTCCGCGACCTCGGCGCGGCGGCCTCGCGCGAGAAAGGCGCGCGGCTCGCCGAAGCGATCGTCGGCCGTTGGCTGCTGGCGCACGGCACCCGGGCCGACGAGGCCTGGGCGCCGCATCTGTGGGGCGAACGCATCCTGTTCTGGACCGCTTATGCGCCCTACATCCTGTCGAGCGCGGACGCGGGCTACCGCTCGGCCTTGCTCAACACGCTGGCGCGCGGCGCGCGCCACCTTGACGCCACGGCCGACAAGGCGCCCGCCGGCCTCAAGCGAATCACCGCCTGGTGCGGCGTGGTCGCCGCCGGCCTGCTCGTCCAGGGCGGCGTTCCAAGAGTCGCGCGCGGCGAGGCGGGCCTGGCGCGCGCCTTCGCCTCCGCCCAGTTCGACGACGGCGGCCTGGTCAGCCGCTCGCCCTGCGAGCAGATGCTGCTGGTCGATCGGCTCGGCCTGCTCCGCGCCTGCTATGCCGCGGCGAAGCAGACCATTCCGGACGGAATCGAAGCCGCCGCCGCGGCGGCGCTCGCCGCGCTCCACGGCATCACCATGGGCGATGGCGCGCTGTCGAGCTGGCAGGGCTGCGGTCCCGGCGATGCGGCGCGGCTGACCGCACTGGTCGAAGGCTGCGGGCTGCGCGCGCGGCCGCTTCGCCAGGCGCGCGGCTGGGGCTATCAGCGGCTGTCCGCGCTCGGCACGATCCTGGTGCTCGATGCCGCCCCGCCGCCGCAGCCGAAGATGGCGGCGCGGGCCTGCGCTTCCACTTTGGCGTTCGAAATGTCGGACGGGGCGCAGCGGATCCTGGTCAATTGCGGCGGGCCCGGGCCGCTGCCGAGCGACCTGCCCGACGATCTGGTCGCCGCCCTCGCGACCACCGCGGCCCACAGCACGCTGGTCCTCGCCGACACCAATTCGACCAACATCCAGGCCGACGGCTCGCTCGGCAAGGGGGTCGAGGACGTCACGATCGACCGCAGCGAGGACAATGACGCGAGCCGGATCGAGACCAGCCACGACGGCTATGTCCGGGCATTCGGGATGGTCCACAAGCGCAGCCTGATGCTCGGCAACGACGGCAAGGAGCTGCGCGGGGCCGACCAGCTGATCGCCAAAGGACGCAAGAAGATCCGCGAGTCGGCGCCCTACGCGGTGCGCTTCCATCTCGCGCCGGCGATCGAGGTGACGACCACCGCCGACGGCATGGGCGCAATTCTCCGTTCGCGCGGCGTACCGCCGTGGAACTTCCGCTGCCGCGGCGGCAGCCTGACCATCGAGGACAGCCTGTGGATCGACGGCCGCGGCCAGCCGCAGCGCACCAGCCAATTGGTGATCGTCGGGGAGATTTCGGCGCTCGGCGGCGAGATCGGCTGGCAGTTCCGCCGCACGAGCTAGATTCTTGCAATGTGAGGTTTCGAATGACTGATCTGGTCCCGGTCAAACGGGCTCTAATTTCGCTTTCGGATAAATCGGGGCTCGAGGAGCTGGCGGCCGGGCTCGCGCGGCATGGCGTCGACATCGTCTCGACCGGCGGCACCGCGGCGCGGCTGCGCGAGCTGGGCGTCGAAGTCCGCGACGTTGCCGACCTCACCGGCTTCCCCGAGATGATGGACGGGCGGGTGAAGACGCTCCATCCAAAGGTTCACGGCGGCCTCCTGGGCGTGCGCGACAACCCCGAGCATGCCGCGGCGATGGAGCAGCACGGTATCGCCCCGATCGACCTCGTCGTGGTCAACCTCTACCCGTTCCTGAGCACGGTGATGAGCGGCGCAAACCGCGACACGATCATCGAGAATATCGACATCGGCGGCCCGTCGATGGTGCGCTCGGCGGCCAAGAACCACGCCCATGTCGCGATCGTCACGGATCCCGCTGATTATGCGGCCTTGCTCGAGCAGCTCGATGCCAACGGTGGGACGACCCTCGAACTCCGCAAGCGGCTGGCGGCCAAGGCCTATGCGCTGACCGCCGCCTACGATTCCACCATCTCGCAATGGTTCGCCTTCGCCGACCAGGGCGAGCGCTGGCCGGCCAGCTGGACCCGGGCGAGCACGCTCAAGATGCCGCTCCGCTACGGCGAGAATCCGCATCAGCAGGCGGCGCTCTATTTGCCGGTCGGACCGGCCGCGCGCGGCGTCGCCCAGGCCGAGCAAATCCAGGGCAAGGAGCTTAGCTACAACAATCTGAACGATGCCAACGCGGCGCTCGAGCTCGCCGCCGAGTTCCGCGACGGGCCGCCGACCGTGATCATCGTCAAGCACGCCAATCCGTGTGGCGTCGCGACCCGCGACACGCTCGTCGACGCCTGGGCGGAGGCGCTCGCCTGCGACAGCGTTTCGGCCTTCGGCGGGATCGTCGCCGTCAATCGCCCGCTCGACGCGGCGACGGCCGAGGCGATCAGCCAAATCTTCACCGAAGTCGTCGTTGCGCCCGACGCGGACGATGCGGCCAGGGCGATCTTCGCGAGGAAGAAGAACCTGCGCCTGCTGCTGACCGGCGAGCTGCCCGACCCCGCGCGCGCCGGCCAGACCCTGGCGATCATTGCCGGCGGGATTCTCGTCCAGGACCGGGACAATGGGATGATCACGCGCGAGCGGCTCAAGTGCGTCACCAGACGCCAGCCGACCGAGCAGGAGCTGCGCGACTGCCTGTTCGCCTGGACCGTCGCCAAGCACGTCAAGTCGAACGCGATCGTCTATGCCAGGGACGGCGCCACGGCCGGCATCGGCGCAGGGCAAATGAACCGCCGGGACAGCGCCCGGATCGCTGCTGCCAAGGCGCGCGAGGCGGCCGAGACCAACGGCTGGGACGAGCCGCGGACGGTCGGCTCAGCGGTTGCGTCGGACGCTTTCTTCCCCTTCGCCGACGGGCTGGTCGCGGCGGCTGAGGCAGGCGCGACCGCAGTGATCCAGCCGGGCGGCTCGATCCGCGACGACGAGGTCATCGCCGCGGCCGACGCGGCCGGACTCGCCATGCTGTTCACCGGCATGCGCCATTTCCGGCATTAGCCGCGCGCAGCCAGTCCGGGGGACTGGCGAGCACGGCTAACTAGACGACGTCGTCCGCGGTCACGTCGCGCGCTTCGGCCTCGCGCAGCTCCTTCACTTCCGCCTTGTTGAGACGGAACAGCTCGCGGTCGTCGGGACCGAAGCCCTTGGTCCACAGGATGGCGAAGAAAGCGACGAGGATCGCGGGCACGCCGAGCACCAGCTGGAGGCTCTCGGGCAGCAGATATCTGACGCCCGCGCCGACGACCACGCCGGCGGCAGTCGCCCAGGCGAGATCCCAGCGCCAGCCGCCGACCGGCTCATGCAGCTGTCGCCTCAGCAACCACGACTTGGCGATCGAGGCGAAGGCGAGCGCAAGGCACAAAGCGATTGCCGGCCCGGTCGCCTGCCATGCCACCGGAAAGCCTTCCCGGCGCATGATCAGGATCAGGGCCGCGGCCAGCCCGGCCTCGAGCGCCAGCATCACCAGGCTGATCGCCATGTTGCGCTTGCGCGCGACGTAAATCAGAGCCGCTTCGCTGACCACCGCGGCGGCCGCGATCACTTCGGCCGCGAGCAGGAAGCTGACCATCGCCGTACCGCCGGTGAACTGCGCGCCGACGAGGCCCATGACCGCCCGGCCGGGAATGGCCAGCGCCAGCGCGATGCCGAGCTGCGCGGCGATGATCCAGTAAGTGACCTGGCGGACCTGCTTGGCGATCCCGGCGCGGTCGTCGACCGCCAGCCGCCGCACGATTGCCGGACCGAGGACCGGCTCGAAGCTGGTCTTCAGCTTGGCGGGAAGGGTCGCGACCTGCTGGGCAGCATAATAGATGCCGACGAAACTCGCCGGGATGAACGCACCGAGGACGGCGAGGTCGATTCGGCGCGATGCCCATTCAACCGTATCGGCGGCGGCCAGCGGCGCGTTGCGGACCGCCGTGCTCCACGCCGTCGGGAGGTCGGGCTTCCAGCCGTGCGGCAGGCCGTAGCAGCGCAGCAGCGGGATCAAGGCGGCGATCAGCGCCCCGACCATCGACAAGACATAAGCAATGATGAGACCGTCCCCGCGGGTGACCATGATCGGCACGTAGGACAAAGCGAAAGCGGCGACGCTGATGACCCACGGCTGGACGATCGATCGGGCCCGGACCGTCGCGCCGACGTCGTGGTGATAGGCCAGGCCCGCGAGCGCGATGTCGGTCCAGGCGATGGCCAGCACCGTAATCGCGAGCAGCCGGTCGAGTCCGCCGACCGGGGTGGTCGGGTACATCGCCTTGGGAAAGACGATCAGGATGGCCATGCCGATGGCCGAGCCGATCGCCGCCACGAGCAGGGCGTCGGCGACGACGCAGGACTGCGGCTTCTTCGCATTGGCAAGCAGCTGCGCCAGGCCCCGCCGCAGGCCGAGAGCGGCGATCTGCGCCGCGAACTCGACCGTCAGCACGGCATAAGCGAAGCGGCCGAGCGAGGCCGGGCCGTAGATCCGGCCGGCGATGAACAGGAACGGCAGCATCCCGGCGAGCCGGATCACGAACCCGAGGATGTTGAGCCGCCCGCCGCGGGCGAGGGTCGCCATGTCGGCATCGGGCGCGCCGGTTTCGGAGCTGTCGTCCGCGACCTGCACTCCCTTGGCGTCGGTCAATGCGCCTCGCCCCAGTTGCGCCCCCAGCCGACGTCAACATCCAGCGGCACGTCGAGCTTCAGCGCCGGCTCATGCGCCGTGGTCATCACCTGGCGGATGACCGCCGCCGCCGCTTCCTCGCGGCCGATCGGGACTTCGAACACCAATTCGTCGTGGACCTGCAGCAGCATCTTCACGTCGTCGAGCCCGGCCTGGGCGAGCGCATTGTCCATCCGCGCCATCGCGCGCTTGATGAGGTCGGCGCTGGTGCCCTGGATCGGGGCGTTGATCGCCGCGCGCTCGGCGCCGCCGCGGATCGACGGGTTGGGCGAGCGGATGTTGGGCTCAAAGTGGGTCTTGCGCCCGAACAGGGTCTTGGTGAAGCCGTGCTCGCGAGCGAACGCCAGCGTGCTGTGCATGAAGCCCCGAATGCCCGGGAAGCGCTCGAAATAGCGGTCGACGATCGCCTTGCCCTCTTCCCTGGGCAGGCCCATCCGCGAGGCAATGCCCCAGGCTGAGCTGCCATAGAGGATCGCGAAATTGATCGTCTTGGCCTTGTTGCGCGTCTCGCGGTCGACCGTCCCGAACACTTCCTCGGCGGTGATCGCATGGACGTCGTGGCCCTGCTGGAAGGCCTCCTTGAGCTGAGGCACGTCGGCCATGTGCGCCGCCAGGCGCAGCTCGATCTGGCTGTAGTCGGCGGACAGCAGCACGTGGCCCGGATCGGCGACGAAGGCGTCGCGGATCTTGCGCCCGACCTCGGTGCGGATCGGGATGTTCTGCAGGTTGGGGTCGTTGGACGACAGCCGCCCGGTCTGCGCCCCGGTCAGCGAAAAGCTGGTGTGGACCCGTCCT
>DASRAY010000143.1:0-5021 GCA_035637935.1 Sphingomicrobium sp. | reverse complement strand
TCGAGGCTGGCGAGGCCGCCCTCGTCAAGCGAGCGTTGCGACGGAAACACGCCCTCCTCCCATCCGGGCAGAAAGAGCGTGTCATATTCGAGCCCCTTGGCGGCGTGGATGGTCATGATCGTGACCTTGTCGGCCTCGCGGTCGGCGTCATTGTCCATGACCAGGCTGACGTGCTCGAGGAAGGCGCCGAGCGTCTCGTAATCCTCCATTGCGCGGGCGAGTTCGGTGAGGTTTTCGAGGCGGCCGGCGGCTTCGGCCGAGCGGTCGGCCTGGAGCATCGCGGTGTAGCCGGATTCTTCGAGGATGATTCTCGCAAGTTCCGGGTGCGGTAAGGCCCCTCCACCACCCTCCGGGTGGTCCCCCTCCCCTGCAAATGCAGGGGAGGATGAAAGCATCCCGCGCCACTTGGCGATGTCGGCGACGAAGTTGCCGAGGCTGCGGCGGGCTTGGGGGGTCAGCTCGTCGGTGCCGAGGATCGAGGCGGCAGCGATGAGGAGTGGCTGGCGAATCGCGCGCGCGTGCTTGTGAATCGCCGCGATCGCCTTGTCGCCGAGGCCGCGCTTGGGTTGGTTGACGATGCGCTCGAAGGCGAGGTCGTCGGCCGGCTGCTGGATCAGCCGGAGGTAGGCGATGGCGTCGCGGATCTCGGCCCGCTCGTAGAAGCGGAAGCCGCCGATGATCTGGTAGTTGAGGCCGATGGCGATGAACCGCTCCTCGAACTCGCGGGTCTGGAACTGGGCGCGGACGAGGATCGCGACGTCGTCGAGCGAGCCGCCGCGTAGCTGGTGCGATTCGATCTCCTCGCCGATCCGGCGCGCTTCCTCGGGCCCGTCCCAGATGCCGATCACCCGCACCTTCTCGCCGTCGCCGGCGTCGGTCCACAGGGTCTTGCCGAGGCGTCCGGCATTGTGGGCGATGAGGCCGTCGGCCGCGGCGAGGATGTGCGAGGTCGAGCGGTAGTTCTGTTCGAGCCTGACAATCTTTGCGCCCGGGAAATCTTTTTCGAAGCGCAGAATGTTGGCGACCTCAGCGCCGCGCCAGCTGTAGATCGACTGGTCGTCGTCGCCGACGCAGCACAGGTTGCGTTTCGGCTCCGCGAGCAGCTTCAGCCATTCGTACTGGGCCTGGTTGGTGTCCTGATATTCGTCGACCAGGATGTAGCGGAAGCGCTCGCGATAGCCGCCGAGCACGTCGGCATGCTTGCGGAAGATCACCAGCATGTGGAGCAGCAGGTCGCCGAAGTCGCAGACGTTGAGGGTGCGCAGGCGCTCCTGATACTGGGCGTAGAGCTCGGCGCCGCGGCCGGCGGCGAAGGCCTCCGATTCGCCGGCGTCGACTTGGACCGGAGTCCAGCCGCGGTTCTTCCAGCGGTCGATCAGGCCGGCAAGCTGGCGCGCCGGCCAGCGCTTTTCGTCGAGGCCGGAGGCGGCGATCAACTGCTTGAGGACGCGCAGCTGGTCGTCGGTGTCGAGAATATTGAAGTTGGACTGGAGCCCGACCAGCTCGGCATGGCTGCGCAGCATGCGCGCCGCGACCGAATGGAAGGTGCCGAGCCACGGCATGCCCTCGATCGCGCCGCCCGAGATGGCGGACACCCGCGCCTTCATCTCGCGCGCGGCCTTGTTGGTGAAGGTGACGGCGAGGATCTGGCTCGGCCAGGCGAGGCGGCCGGCGATCACATGGGCGAGCCGCGCGGTCAGCGCCGCGGTCTTGCCGGTGCCCGCGCCGGCGAGGACCAGGACCGGCCCTTCGGTCGTCAGCACCGCCTCGCGCTGCGGCGGATTGAGGCCGGCGAGGTAGGCGGGCTCCGGGCTGAGGGCTGGCGATTCAGGCACTTGGGCCGAAGTAAGCGGCGGAGAACGGAACGGCAACCGCGGCCGAGCCCTCCGAGTCGCGAATCGCGGACTGTGACAAGGTTCCGACGCTTGTTCCCGATATCCCCGTTATCCACAGGCTTCTCACGTTATTTTTCGCTTTTGCGACTCGGATGGCCTGTGCAAGGTGAGCAGGTGATCGGGACGGCGGTCCCGGCCTCTCCAAGAGCCGGCAACGGCAGGCGGAAGCGGCAGGTGACCAAAGGTCCGATCTCCGCCGGCAGGCGATGCCAAGGCTCTTCGGAGCGGAGGCGCTGTCAGTCGGTATGAGGCGCCGGAAGAGTCAATCTTCTCTAGCGCGACGCGGCTCGAGGCCTTTCGGGGTGGAGAGCAAAGCGGGACGCCAAGAGTGATCGACCCAAGAAGGGCCGCAGAACATCGGACGGTTTTGGCCGGGGGCTTCGGTTCCCATCGCCAGGCCGGACGGGTCGAAAGAGACGGTGATCCTCCGGGTCGTCGCTTCGGTAGGCCAGTCGGGCTCCTCGCAAGAGGGAGTTGTTCGATCGGAAGCGACGCCTGAGCTGGTGAGCCAGGATCGAGAGCGGGTCTGGGCCTTCGGGTTTTTGACCAGGTTACGAACACCGGCAGATCCTTCGCTCGGCGCAGTGGGGGCTGGCAGCAATGCCGGCCCCCATTTCCGTCTTAGGACGCAGCGCCAGTCGCGGCGCCAATGCCCGGTCTGGGGGGGATCGCTGACCCTTGGTTCAGCGCGCCGCGCGACAGCCACGCAGGCCGACTTGCAGCGCGGCTCCGCGCAAATCTTCGCAACGGGTGGAAAGCCGGCACTATGCGCTCTAGCATCGGGCGCGAGGCGCTATGGGGCGGAAGTGGTATTTGAGTTGGGCGGCCGCCGGGCTGTTGGCCGGCCTTGTCGTGAGCTGGTACCTCGAGCCCAGCGGAGCGGCCGGATCCGCCGTCCTGATCGCCGCCGGCGTGGCAGCCGGCCTGTTCGCGGGGTTTTTCGCCGCGGCCTTCGTTCCAGTCCGGTCCGAAACCTACGTGTGGACGGGCGTTTCGGGGCGATCGTACGATTATTCCATCCACGATGAGTACCTCAGGTTTGCCGATTACCAGGTCCTCCCCGGCAATTTCGCCTTCGTCAAAATGGCGGACGACGTGTGCTGCCCGCTGTTCTTCGGCGAGACCCACGACGCCGTCGAACAACGATTCCAGTCGCACGTGGCGTGGGATGAAGCGGTCAGGCTCGGTGCCACCCACATTCATTGGCGCGGCAATGACGACGAAGCGGCTCGGCTGAGCGAGGTCGACGACCTGGTGGCGAACTACGCGCCGCCGCTGAACGCCCAGGAGCCAACGGGGACTGACACCCCGGCGAAGGACGCGCTTGTCAGGTGACCGCGGCGCGTGCGCTGATATGCTGGCCCGAGGGAGGGTCAGCACATGATCAGGATATTCGACCGGATTGCGGAGCGGATCGCGGCCTGGGCGGGGCGGCCGTCGGCATTCATCCTGGCGCTCGCGATCATCGCCGTGTGGGCGATCACCGGTCCGCTGTTTCGCTGGTCGGACACGTGGCAACTGGTGATCAACACCGGGACCACCATCGTCACCTTCGTCATGGTGTTCCTGATCCAGAATGCGCAGAATCGCGACGCCTCGGCGATCCAGTGCAAGCTCGACGAGCTGATCCGCGCCCTCGGCCACGCCCGCAACGTCTTCATCGGCATCGAGCATCTGACCGAGGTCGAGCTTCGTGAGCTGCGCGAGAAGCTCGAGGAGCAGGTCGGCGACGAGGAAGTCCGGCGGCTGGCGATCGAAAGATTGATCGCACGGCGCTGAGCCAATTTCGATTTCGCGCGTTGGGCGGAATCAGGTGGCGGCGGCAATCGGGCCGTCGGAGCGGCGGGCACAAGGAGATGGAGCGTGCTCCGCTGGTTGATCCCCCTGACATTGATGACAGCTCCCGTGGCGGTCGCCTCGGCAACTCCGACCCTGTCGGTCGGCGACTGGTGGGAAAAGGTCACCGTCAAGATGACCGGCGACGGCACCGCCCAGACCTGCCGCTATGAGACCAATCTGCCGTCGGGCGGCGGGGCCAAGGACTGCAAGGTGGTCGGGGCAAGCGCCGCGGCGGCCAGCCAGACCGGCGCCAGCAGCAAGGAAGAATATTCGACCATCACTTTCGAGCGCCGATTCAGCGTCGGCGGCTCGGCCCCGGCCGAACGGGCGATGCAGACCGGCGACAAATTGCTCGGCCGCGACGTCATGGCGCTGGCGATCGACGGCGCGGGCAAGGTCAGCGGGTGCAAGGTGGTCCTGTCGCAGGGCGAAACCGGGCTCGACTACGGCTGCAGCGAAGCCTCGGCCGAGCGCTTCGAGGCGAGCGCGGCCCGCGGGGCCGAGGCTCATCGGCAGGGCTTCCTGACCGTGCTGGTCTACGGCCACAACGAACATATGGTGTAACGCTGAAACCGATGCGCTGATGGACCCCGGATCAAGTCCGGGGTGACGGCGGCCCGCCGAGCGGCGGCCGCAGTCAGTTGACGACGATTCGGTCGGTCATTCCGAAGCTGCTGTGGAGGAAGTGACTGCAGTGCACCTCGTAGGTGCCCGCGCTCGGGACCAGGGTGATGCTCTTGGTCTCGCCGCCGCGCAGCGCGACCTTGCCGCCGGGGGCGGCGCCCGCCGCGATGCGCGAACCGGCGAAGAAGGCCTTGGCGGTGAAGTCGTGGCCGCTGCCCGAGCGGTTGACGAAGGTCAGGGTGACCGGCTGGCCCGCGGCGAGGCGGATCGGGTTGGGCGAGAAACTGAAGTTGGCGAGGTCGATGGTCCGGCTGGCGGGCTGGGCGCCGGCGGCGCTGCCGAGCGCCAGCGCGAGCGCGGCGACGGCCGCGAGGCGAAATGCGAACATGATGGAAACTCCTTTGGGTCGATGGATGAGGGGGCTGCACTTTAGACCTCTCCGACCGCGCTTTGGTTCAGCCGTTGGTATTACAAATATGTAATCTCAAACGACACAGAAAAACCAAATAGGTAAAAAGATCTTGACATTGTCACGCTGATTCGGTACACACCAGGCACAGTCGAAAATTGCGAGTCGAGGGACAACGCCCTCACGCGGCCGCTTCGCGGCCCATCCCTCTTCCGCAAGCGGAGAGGAAATTGATCCAGGAGCGAGCATGGGGT
>DASRAY010000142.1:0-37724 GCA_035637935.1 Sphingomicrobium sp. | reverse complement strand
CGGCAGAAGGCGCCCGCTTCCTGGATGCTGTCGAACACCCAGGGCATGTCGACGACATGGTCGTCGACAACCCGGAAGCCGGCCGCCTTGATCTTCCCGGCCGTCTGCTCGTCGAGGAAGATGCCGACATGGCCCATCGGGTTATGCTCGTCGACGAAGCCGTTGAGGAAGGCCGCGACCGGAGTGCCGGACTCGACGTCGCAGATCACCGCTCGCCCGCCGGACTTCAGCAGCCGCCGCATTTCGCCGAACACGGCCGGCAGGTCCGGCTCGTGGTGCAGGGCGGCGAGGCTGACCACGGCGTCGACCGCGCCGTCGGCGAGCGGCACCGCGGTGATCGGCGCCTTGATGCACACCGTTCCGACCGGGCAGGCGCTGACGAAGTCGGCGGACGGATCGATCCCGACGTAGCGCATGCCCGTCGGCAGATGCGCGGCGAGATAACCGCCGCCCGATGGCATGTCGCACAGCAGCCGGACCGGTTTGTGGTTGAGCGGCTCGAGCACCGCCTGGAACTCGGCATCGCGCGCACCCGGGCATTCGGCCATCGCCTGCTGGTAGGCGGCGCCGCGCTCGGCGAAGATCTTCGAATAGGTGTCGAACATCAGGCCGACTCGAGCCGGATCCGGGCCATCGGCGCGACCTCGGGCGGGAGGCCGAGCAGCTCGCGGAAAGCGTCCCGGGCGGGCGCGAAGCAGCGCTTCAGATAGTCGAACTGCGGGTCGTCGGAGAAGGGAAAGAAGCTCATCGTCGCGTTGGCCTCGAACAGCACGACCGAGCCCTCCGCTGTTACGCCGAAATCGATGCCGAAGAAATCCAGCGGCAGGCGGTCGCGCACCGCCTCCAGCACCTCGCGGACGTTGGGTGCGAACGGGTCGGCGCTTTCCAGCAGGGCGCGCTCCGCGGCGACCGCCTCCGGGTGCCCGGCCATGAAGCGCGAGCGATCGTTGGCATGAACGTTCCAGTGATCGGAAGCGAGCATGTGACGCAGCACGATGCGCTCGCCGATCACGAAGGCGCGATACTTGCGGTAGAGCCCGTCGGCGCCGGCGAAATCGACGAACTGGGTGGCGATATGCTCGCCCGGCGTCAGCGCCGCGACCGCCGCGTCGATGGTGTCGAAGCGGCCGACGATGTTGCCGCCGTGCGTCCCGGTCCGGCGCAGGATGACCGGCGGGACGATCCCCGCCTTGTCGAGCGTCCGCGCGGCGATCGGCGGCTTGCGGCCGTCGAGGCGCACGGCCCTGGGCACGATCAGCCCGGCGATGCCAGCGAGCTGTCGCGCGACCTGGTCGCGGGTCGAACGCAGCACCGCCTCCGGCGGGTTGACCACCCGCCCCGGGACTCCGCGCAGCAGCTTCTTCAGATTGTCGAGGATCTTGAGGTTGCCTTCGGCCTCGGTGATCAGATTGACCAGTACGCGATAGCCCGTGAGGTCGGGCGCGCGGTTCTGGCGGAAATAGTTGCGCGAGATGTGCAGCCGATGATGGGGTTCGCGGCCTTGCAGCAGCTTGGTCAAGTCGCTGGTGCCGTGGACGATGATCCGCGTGCCGCGCTGCGCAATCTGGTCGGACTCGTCACCGCTGCCGATGATGAAAAGCAGGTCCGCGTCCCCCGACATGCACCGTTCCATGTCATTGCGAGCGGAGTGAAGCAATCCAGAAGCGGCTGGATTGCCACGGTCGCCGCGCGGCCTCGCAATGACGAAAATTGTCCGCTAGCGGCGCTTCCATGACCGCGCTCGACGTCTTCGTCTTCCTGCTGCTGGTCGGCGGCGCCGCCGTCGGCTTCGTGCGCGGCTTCGTCCACGAGGTCATCTCTTTGCTCGCCTGGGTGGTCGCGATTGCGATGCTGAAGCTGTTCCACAGCCAATTGTGGAGCGGGCTGATCGGCACTTTCGGGACCAGCTCCGCGGCCGCAGCGGTGCTCGCCTTCGCGCTCCTGTTCGTCCCGAGCTTTCTCCTCGTGAAGCTGGTCGCGCGGTCGCTCGGCGGCCGCGCCCGGCGCCACGCCTTGCTCGGCCCGTTCGACCGCGTGCTCGGCGGCGGGTTCGGGATGCTCAAGGGCCTGCTCGCGGTGACCCTGTTCTTCCTCCTCGCCAACCTCGGCACCGACATGGTCTACGGGCCGAAGGCCGACCGGCCCGAATGGATGCGCAAGTCGCACACCTATCCGCTGCTCATGGCCAGCGGCCGCGCGATCGTCGACTGGGTCGAGGCGCGGCGGCATAAGACGGCGGAGCCCGCCCGATGATCCGCCTCCATGACACGATGACGCGCGAGAAGCGCGATTTCGTCCCCGCCGACCCGGCGCGCATCACCATGTATGTGTGCGGCCCGACGGTCTACGGCCGGGCGCACGTCGGCAACGCGCGGCCGGCGGTGGTGTTCGACACGCTGGCGCGCCTGATCCGCCACGAGTTCGGGGCGGACAGCCTGGTCTACGCCCGCAATGTCACCGACGTCGAAGACAAGATCATCGTCGCGGCCGAGAAGGAGGGCGTCGACCCGTCGGTGATCACCGAACGCTACGAGCGCTTCTATCTCGAGGACATGAGCGCGCTCGGCGTCCTGCCGCCCGACATCGCGCCGCACGCGACGCAGGAAATCGCAGGGATGGTCGCGATGATCGCGCGGCTGATCACCCTCGGCAATGCCTACGAGGCCGAAGGGCACGTGCTGTTCTCGGTGCCGAGCGATCCGGATTATGGGGCGCTCAGCCGCCGCGACCGCGACGCGATGGTCGCCGGGGCGCGGGTCGAGGTCGCGCCGTACAAGCGCGACCCGGCCGACTTCGTGCTGTGGAAGCCGAGCAGCCCGGAGGTGGTCGGCTGGAGCTCACCCTGGGGCCGCGGCCGCCCGGGCTGGCACATCGAATGCTCGGCGATGATCCGCGCACATTTGGGCGAGACAATCGACATCCACGGCGGCGGGCTCGACCTCATTTTCCCGCACCATGAGAATGAGATCGCCCAGAGCCGCTGCGCCCACGCAGGCGCGCCGCTCGCGCGCTACTGGGTGCACAACGGTTTCGTCGACATGGGCTCGGAGAAGATGTCGAAGAGCCTCGGCAACATCATCACCCCGGCGGAGCTGCTCGAGCAGGGACACCGCGGCGAGACGCTTCGGCTGGCGCTGCTGAGCGCGCATTACCGCCAGCCGTTGAGCTGGACCGATGAGGTCGTGGCGCAGGCGAAGACCAATCTGGACCGACTGTACCGGACGGCCGGCGACGCCGAGCCCGGTGAAATCGACGCGGGCGTAGTTGAAGCGCTCTCGGATGATCTCAATACGCCGCTCGCTATTTCGCGCTTGTTCGCAATTGATGATCCGGCAGTCCTACGAGCCTCAGCCAACTTGCTTGGTCTGCTGTTCGAACAATCTGGGAGCTGGTTCAAGTTCTTCAGCGGAGGAATAGAAGCAGCGAACTTGATCGAGGCGCGCATCGCCGAGCGCGCCGAGGCCAAGGCTAATCGCGACTTTGCGACGGCGGACCGCATCCGCGACGAGCTCAAGGCCGAGGGGATCGTCTTGGAAGACGGTCCCGGCGGCACCACTTGGCGCAAGGAATGAACGCGCCGCTCTACACGACCGAAATCCTGCGGCTGGCCGCCTCGCTCGGCGAGCCGCGCGAGCTTGAGCGCGCGGACGGGCGCGCCGAGCTGCGCTCGCCGACCTGCGGCAGCCGGGCCGCGACCGCGGTGCAGCTCGACGCGCAGGGCCGAGTCGCCGCCGTGTCGCAGCAGGTCCACGCCTGCGCCTTCGGCCAGGCGTCGGCGGCGTTGCTCGAACGCGGTGCGCTTGGGCGCTCGCGCGCCGACGTCGAACAGGCGCTGGCCGACCTGACCGACTGGCTCGGCGGCGGCGCGGCGGAACCCGGCTGGGGCCTCGCCGCGCTCGCCCCGGCGCGATCGCGCAAGTCGCGCCACGGCGCGATCCTGCTGCCGTTCCGAGCGCTCGCCGCGGCGATCGAGGACGCCGAGTGACGACCCCGGCGGAGACCGCGCAGGCCACGACTGCCATCCTCGAAAGCGGCGCGATCATGCTCGGCGCCGCGCTGGTCTTCGTCACGCTGTTCCGCCGCCTCAAGCTCGGCGCGACGCTCGGCTACATCGTCGCCGGCGCGCTGATCGGGCCGGAAGCGCTCCGGCTGATCCGCGACCCCGAGCAGCTGACCAGCGTGACCGAGATCGGCATCGCGCTGCTGCTGTTCATCGTCGGGCTCGAGCTTCAGCCGAGCCGGCTGTGGCGGTTGCGCAGGGACATTTTCGGTCTCGGCCTCGCTCAGGTCGTGCTGTGCGGGCTGGCGATCAGCCTGTTCATCAACCTCATCGTCGGTTTCTCGCTCAAGGCGGCGCTGGCGATCGGCCTGCCGCTCGCGCTGTCGTCGACCGCGCAGGTCCTGCCGCAGCTGCGCTCGGACAACGAGCTCAACACGCCGCAGGGCGAGCGGGCCTTCTCGGTCCTGCTGTTTCAGGACCTGGCGATCGTCCCGCTGATCACGATCATCGCCGCACTGGCCCCGGTGACGCCCGATCCGGGAGCCCCGACCGGCTGGACGCTCGCGCTCTATACCCTGCTCGCCGTCATTGGCCTGGTGATCGCCGGGCGACTGCTGGTCAATCCGCTGCTGCGCCTGGTCGGCCGCCTGCGGGAGCGCGAGCTGTTCGTGGTGGCCGGCCTGTTCACGGTGGTCGGCGCCGCCGCGGTCATGCATCTGCTTCACCTGTCGGTCCCGCTGGGCGCATTCGTGGCCGGGGTGATGCTCGCCGAATCGCCCTACCGCCACGAGCTCGAGAGCGACGTCGAACCGTTCCGCTCGATCCTCCTCGGGCTGTTCTTCCTGTCGGTCGGCATGCTGCTAGACCTCAAGCTCGTCGCCGAGCGCCCGCTGTTCGTGATCGGCATCGCGGCCGCCGTGATCGCCATCAAGGCAGGGCTGATCAGCCTGCTGGCCCGGATCTTCGGCTGCAAGTGGCAAATGAGCGTCCGGCTCGGCTTGTTGTTGAGCCAGGCCGGCGAGTTCGGCTTCGTCCTGTTCGCCCTGGCCGCGTCGGGACGGCTGATCGCGCCCGAGGCGGCATCGCTGTTCGGCGCGGTCGTCACCCTGTCGATGGCGACGACGCCGTTCCTGATGCGATTCATCGATTTCCTCGAGCGGCGAGACGAGCGCCACGCAGTCGACCTCGACGGCCCGGAGAAATCGCCCGAAACCAGCGCCATCGTCGTCGGTTACGGCCGGTTCGGCCAGACCGTCGCGCAGATGATGATGGCCAAGGGCATCGGCGTCACCATCATCGACAAGAGCCCGCGCCAGATCGAGTATGTCGGGGAGTTCGGCTACAAGGTCTATTACGGCGACGGGCTGCGGATCGACCTGCTCCGGACCGCGGGCGCCGAATCGGCTCGGGTGATCGCCTTTTGCAACGACAATCGCACCGGCGAAGTGACCCGCGACGGCCTTACCGCGGTGCTCACCGCCTTTCCCCAGGCAGCGGTCATGGTCCGCGTCTACGACCGCCTCGACCTGATCAATTTCGACGACCTCGATCTCGCCTTTGCCGAGCGCGAGCTGTTCGAGAGCGCGGTGGCGATGGGCCGCGCGGCGCTCAAGGCGCACGGCATCGACCGGGCGGAGGTCGACCGAGTCGAGCGCGAGTATCGGATGCGCGATTGCGAGCGGCTCGAACGCCAAAGCGCGACCGGCGACCTCCATGCCGGCCAGGAAACAGCGTTCGCGCCCGACCGGGCGCTGCCCGAAACGGAACCTTCGGGCCCGGCCTGACCTCCGTCAGGTACGGAGATGGCTCTCGAGCGCCTGGACGATCGCTTCTACCACGTCGCGATGGGCCCCGTTGCCGCTTTTGATGTGGATGTGGGCTTCGCTGTATCGCGGCCGCTCTTCCCCGGACAGCCGCTCGAGCGTGCCGCGCGGATCGGGGGTGCGCAGCAGCGGGCGGGTGTCGCGGCGCGCGGTGCGCTCCGTGAGGATGTCGATCGGGGCGTCGAGCCAGACGGTGATCGCCCGCTCATTCAGGAGCTTGCGGGTGCGCGGGTCGACGTACGCGCCGCCGCCGGTCGCGATGACCCGGATTTCGCCGTCGATCAGGCGCGCGACCAGGCGCCGTTCGCCGTCGCGGAAGTCGTCCTCGCCGTAGCGTTCGAACACTTCGGCGCAGGACAGGCCAACCGCATCCTCGATCGCCGAATCGCTGTCGACGAACGGCAAGCCGAGCCGCCGCGCGAGGCGGCGCCCGACTGTCGACTTCCCAACTCCCATCAGCCCGACCAGCACTACCGGCCGATCCAGGCGCTTCGCCAAATCTGTCACGAGAAGGGGTATACAGCGCCTTTCCGGCTCGGCAAAAGCGCCAGCCATGCCCAGACTTGTCATCCTGATCGTCGTCGTCGTCCTGGTCCTCGGCGCGCTCGCCTTCCTGTCGACCGTGCCCAAGCCGCAACCGACCAAGACCATCGAAGTCGAGGTCCCGAACCCGGGCAATGCGCAGTAAGTCGCTGCTGGCCGCCGGAGCCGTGCTGGCGCTGGCGATCCCGGCGCTGGCGCAGCAGGCTGCCCAGCCGCCGCCGGCCCAGCCATCGCCGGCACCCGTATCCACCAATGCCGCGTCGCCAGCCCAGCCGACACCGCTCACCGCGAGCCCGGCGGGGGGCGACACCAGCGTCGCCGAACTGACCCTCCAGCAGCTCGCCCCGCCGCCGCCGCCGGTCGAATATCCCGCGCATGCGCGGCGCGACCCGTGGGTCGTCGGCCGCCTCGACCCGGTCGCCGTCGGCCTCGGGGACAACCCGTGGGGGGCCGCGAACGGGACCTTCCTGTCGAGCCTGATGCGACGGATGGACACGCCGATCGCCTCGCGCTGGGCGCATATCGCGCTGCGCAACGCGCTGCTCGCGAAGAGCCGGGCGCCGCGCGCCGTCAATCCGGTCGACTGGGTTGCCGAACGGGCCTGGCTGCTGCTGCGGCTCGGCGAGGCCGACGCGGCGCGGATGCTGGTCGCTGGCGTCGACACCGACCGCTTTACGCCCAAGCTGTTCCAGGTCGGCGTGCAGAGCGCGCTGGCCAACGGCGACCCGCCGGCCCTGTGCCCGCTCCAGGACGGCATCCGGAAATATGAGCCGGCCATCCGCGCCCTGGTCAGCGCGATGTGCGCGTCGCTCTCGGGCGAGCCGGAAAGCGCCTCCGCCCAGATCGACGATGCTCGCCGCCGCGGACGCATCGGCGGGATCGACCTGATGCTGGCGGAAAAGGTCGTCGGCGCCGGCGCCAACACGGCGCGGTCGACGACGATCGAATGGGACCCGGTCGATCGCCTGACCGCGTGGCGCTTCGGGCTCGCCACCGCCACCGGCATGGTCCCCCCCGACCGGCTGGTCCGCGCCGCCTCGCCGCAGTTGCGGGCGTTCGAGGCGCGGGCGCCGCTGTTGACGGCCGATCAGCGGCTGGAATCGGCGCGCGTCGCGACCGGGCTCGGCGTGCTGTCGTCGCAGTCGATGATCGACCTCTATTCGACGATCTACGATTCGACCGACCCCAGCGACCTGCCCGGAACCGACGCCTGGCAAGTCCGGCAGGCCTTCGTCGGCAACGATCGCGACGCCAAGCTGGGCGCGTTCCGCAAATTGCTGGGCGGCGCCAAGGACCCCCTCCAGCATGAGGCGATGCGGGCGCTGCTCGGCCGCGCCGCGAGCCTGATCCAGCCCGATCCGGAGCTCGAGAAGGATGCACCAGAGCTGATCTCGGCGATGCTCGCCGCCGGTTACGATCGGGCGGCACAGCGGTGGATCGCGGCGACTCGGCGAATGGACGGCGAGCCGGGCGACCGCTGCTGGGCCATGCTCGTCCTCGCGTCGCCCGACCCGCGCGGCCTCGACTTGAGCACGTCGCGAATCAACGCCTTCATCGACCGTGATAAAAGCCCCGACAAGGTCCGCAGCGCGCTGCTCGTCGCCGGCCTCGCCGGGCTTGGCCGGATTACTGCCGACGGAGCTGACAGCCTGAGCCGGCGCAACGAGCTCGGACTCGGCCGGCAGTCGGTCTGGACCCGGATGATCGACGCCGCCGCCGGGCGCGACCAACCCGCGTCGGTGCTGATCCTCGCCGGCACCGGCCTCCAGACTACGGATTTCGTCGGCGTCCCCGGCGCCCATCTGTATCACATCATCGGCGGCCTGATCCGCACCCGCCAGGACTATGCGGCGCGGATGATCGCTGCCGAGGCCCTGTCCCGGACGTGATTCGGAGCCTAGGGCCGCTCGCGTGACACCGGACGATCAGGCGCTGGTCGACCGCTTCCTCGACATGATGGCGGCGGAGGCCGGGGCTTCGCGCCACACGCTCGCTGCGTACCGCAACGATCTCGAGCGCTCGGCCGAGGCGCTGGGCGGGGCGGTCGGGACTGCCGACGCGGCGGCCGTCGGGCGGCTCGGCGAGCAGTGGCACGATCTCGCCGCCGCCACCGTCGCGCGGCGCTCCGCGGCGCTCCGGCGCTTCTACGGCTTCCTGGTCGACGAAGGGCTGCGCCGGGACGACCCGTCGGACGCCCTGCCGCGGCCCCGGTTCGAGCGGCCGCTGCCGCGGATCCTCGAGACCGACGAGGTGGCGCGAATGTTCGAGCAGGCCGAGGACCGGGCCGCGAGCGGCGCGGGAATCGCGCTGCGCAATCTGGCGCTGCTGGAATTGCTCTATGGGTCGGGGCTTCGGGCCAGCGAGCTGGTCACGCTGCCGCGTGGTGCGTTGCGCAAAGGCCAGCCATTCCTGATCCTGCGCGGCAAGGGCGATAAGGAGCGGCTGGTGCCGATCTCGTCGCGCGCCGAAGCGGCGGTCGACCGGTGGCTCGAGCAGGTGCCCGCCAACAGCCTGTGGCTGTTCCCGAGCGGAAAGTCCCACCTCAGTCGGGTGCGGCTGTTCCAGATTGTGCGCCAGCTGGCGGCCGACGCCGGGATTTCACCCGAACGGGTCAGCCCGCACGTCCTCCGCCATGCGTTCGCGACGCACCTCTTGTCGGGGGGAGCCGACCTGCGCGTGCTTCAGTCGCTGCTTGGCCATGCCGACATCGCCACCACCCAAATCTACACCCACGTCGACAGCGCGCGCCTGGTCGAGCTGGTCAACTCGCGCCATCCGCTCGCGACGCGTTCTCGTTGACGCGCTAGCCGCCTTCGTCCTACCCGCCCGCCCGGATGCTCACGTACCTCGACTTCGAAAAACCGATCGCCGAGCTCGAGACCCGTGTCGCCGAGCTGCGCGAGACGGCCAACAGCTCGGCCGACATCGACATCGACGCGGAGGTTTCGAAGCTCGAAACCAAGGCCAGCAAGCTGCTCCGCGATACCTATGCCAAGCTTACGCCATGGCAGAAAGCGCAGGTCGCCCGTCATCCGGAACGGCCGCACTTCAAGGATTATGTTGCAGGAATCGCGGAGGATTTCGTTCCGCTGGCCGGCGACCGGGCGTTCGCCGACGACCCGGCGATCATCGGCGGCCTGGCCCGGATCGACGGCCGCCGGGTGATGCTGATCGGGCATGAGAAGGGCGACGACACCGCGTCGCGCCTCAAGCACAATTTCGGCATGGCCAAGCCCGAAGGCTATCGCAAGGCGATCCGCTTGATGCAGCTGGCCGAACGGTTCGGGCTTCCGGTCGTGACCCTGGTCGACACGCCCGGGGCGTTCCCCGGAGTCCAGGCCGAAGAGCGCGGCCAGGCCGAAGCCATCGCCCGCTCGACCGAACAATGCCTCGCCTTGAAGGTGCCGATGGTGGCGGTGATCGTCGGCGAAGGGGGGTCGGGCGGAGCCGTCGCGATCGCTTCGGCCAATCGCGTCCTGATGTTCGAGCATGCGATTTATTCGGTGATCTCGCCCGAAGGCTGCGCCTCGATCCTGTGGCGGACGGGCGACAAGGCGGCCGAAGCGGCCGAGGCGATGAAGATCACGGCCGCCGATCTCCAGGCGCTCGGGGTGATCGACCGGATCATTCCGGAGCCGCTGGGCGGCGCCCATCGCGATCCGGACGCCGCCATCGGAGCGCTGAAGGGCGCGATCACCGAGGAGCTCGACGGGTGCGGGGAGCTCGGTCCCGACGAGCTGCTGGCCCAGCGCCGCGCCAAGTTCCTCGCCATCGGCTGAGCTCGGCCAAGGAACCCGACTTAGTCATCTCCCGTTCAAAAGCGTCGCCGATACTTAGGCGAATGGGAGAGTTATCGATGCGTAAGGCCATGCTGATGCTCGCCGCCGCGGCGGTCGCGCTCAGCCCAGTGGCGGCCCAGGGGCCGCGCTATCTCAATCCCCGGGATGTCGCCGAAGCGCAGCGCGATCATGCCGCGCTCGTCCAGGAGCTCGGCGGAGCCGAGACCGGCCCGCGCTCCGCCTACGTCGAATCCGTCGGCCGCCGGGTCGGTGCCATTTCGGGGATCGCCAACCCCGGCCAGGCGCTGCATTTCACGACTCTTAATTCGGCGGTCGAGAATGCGATGTCGGTGCCGGGCGGCTACGTCTACGTGACCCGCCAGCTGCTGACGCTCATGGACAATGAGGCGCAGCTCGGCTTCGCCCTCGGCCATGAGGTTGCGCACATTGCCGCCGACCATGCCCACGCGCGCCAGGCCTACGCCCAGCGCAACAATGTCTTCGGAGTGCTCGGCGCGATCCTCGGCGGGATTTTCGGCGGGCCGGTCGGCAATGTCGCGTCCCAGATGGCGCAGGGACGGTCGCAGCTTTCGACCCTGAGTTTTTCGCGCGAGCAGGAATATCAGGCGGACGGGCTTGCCATCCGCTACCTCGTCGGCGCTGGCTACGACCCGGCCGGCGGGCCCGGGATCCTCGCCGCGCTCGCGCGCGACACGGCCCTGCAGGCCCGGGTCCAGGGACGGACCAATCGCCAGACTCCCGAATGGGCGAGCACCCACCCGCTGAGCGAGAACCGGGCGCAACGCGCGCTGGCCGAGGCCCGGGCCACCGGCCGCCTCGGGTCCGGAATGCTCAATCGCGACCAGTTCCTGAGCCAGATGGAAGGGCTCTACGTCGACGATGATCCGGCCCAGGGCGTGATCGAGGGCCCGACCTTCACCCATCCCGACCTGCGGATCCAGTTCACCGTCCCGACCGGCTATCTGATGCAGAACGGGACCGACGCCGTCACCGTGTCCGGATCGGCGGGGAAGGCGCAGTTTCGCGGCGGCCCCTATAACGGCAGCCTCGAGAATGCGATCCTGCTCGCCTTCCGCCAGCTGACCGGCGGTCAGTCGCAGCTGGCGGTTCCGCCGCCGCAGCACACCATGGTCAACGGCATGCCGGCGGCCTTCACCACCGCGCGCGTCAACACCAGCGCCGGGGTCGTGGACGCGAGCGTCTTCGCCTACCAATGGGACCAGGGCCGGATTTATTATTTCGTGATGCTAACGCCGGGCGGCTATGGCATCCAACCGTTCGCCGGCATGGTCAATTCGCTGCGCCGGATCTCACCGGCGGAGGCGGCGGTGATCCGGCCGCGGATCATCCATATCCAGACGGTGGCTGCGGCCGACACGGTGCAATCGCTGGCGAGCCGGATGGCCTACCGCGATTTCAAGCTCGAGCGGTTCCTGTCGCTCAACGGCCTTGCTGCAAATTCCAGGCTGGTTCCAGGACAAAGGGTCAAGCTCGTGGTGTACGGCCGCCGGGCTTAGCCGGATGACTGCACCGCCGTATTGATCTTGGTCCACATGCCGCCCATGCCGCCACCGAGGCTGGACAGCCCGGCCATCATCGCAATGACGATGAGCGCGGCAATCAAGCCGTATTCGATGGCAGTAGCGCCGCGCTTGTCCGAGCACAGCCTATGCAACTTCTTTGGGACAGCGATCACGCCACCCTCCTCTGGTCCACGTCCACACGGCTGGTTTAGCGTGACCCCGGTTAACAACTCTTACCGGGTCAAAGTTAACGACCGGTCATCCTTCACGCTGGAGTCCAGGCGGCGAAATGGAGGATTTCGAAGGTTTCGACGGTCCGGCCGTCCCGGCCCACGGATGCGAACGCGTCGACCGCCGCCTGCAGCGCGGACCGTGACAGGGGCGAGTGCGACCGCTGCGCGAGGATGTTGGTTGCAGCCATGGCGCGGAGGTCGCGGACTATCCGCCTGAAGCCTTCGTAGGAAACCGGGACGCGGTCGACGTCGACCACCGAGTTCACGAAACCGGCGGCACCGAGCAGCGTAGCGAGCGCCGACGCCTCAACTCGCGGGTGGACATGCGGGACCGCGATCCCGCGCAGCTGGTCGGCGGCGCGCATCGCCAGGCGCAGTTGCGGCAGCGTGTCGCCGCCGGACATTGCCCCGAGGAACAACGCGTCGCCGGCCAAACCGGCGCGAATGCGCGCCACGGCGCCGGGCAGGTCGTTGACCGTGTCGAGCGTCCCGACCGCGAGGCACAGGTCGAAGGCGCCCGCCGCCGGCGCGAACCGGTCCTCGACGATTGTCGCGATGCCGGCGGATCGGGCGAAGCACGGGCCGGGGTCGCACGCCTCGACGCGGTCCGCGAGCTCCCCCAGCCGCGCCGGCCAATCGGCGTCGGGACAGCCGATGAGCAGCGCCGAACGGAAGCGCCGCTGGATCAGCCTCAATCGATCGAGGCAGTCGTCGAACGCCCGTTCGTAAAGGAATAGCTCGGCGCCGCCGCGGCAGGCGCGATCGCGGCGAAGCGCGCGCAGCTCCATGTCGAACAGGGCGGGCGGCATGGTGGCGCTTGTGCGACGGCGCGCGGCGAGCGACAAGCCGACGATGGTCATCGGCCTGCTTAGGACCTGTGCCCGCGGAGCACTCGATTTCGCGCTGCCGCCGCGCTGCGCCGGATGCGGGGTGATCGTCGCGGAAGTCCACAGCTTCTGCCCGGAATGCTGGCGGCGGATCGAGTTTCTCGGCGAGGGCGGCTGCGCGATTTGCGGGACGCCGCTCGCCGGGACCGACGTCGACACCTGCGCCGCCTGCCTCGCCCGCCCGCCGCGAATCGCGCGCACCCGCGCCGCGGTTACCTACGACGAACTGTCGCGGAGCCTCGCCATCCGCCTCAAATATGGGCGCAAGGTGGCGATCGCGAAGACCATGGCGCGCTACATGCTGCCGCTGATCGGGCGCGACGGCGGCGAGCGGCTGATCGTGCCGGTCCCGCTCCATCGCGGCCGGCTGTGGTGGCGCGGCTTCAATCAGTCGGCGCTGGTCGCTCGCGAGCTGTCGAAGGGGCTCGGCATCCCGAGCGACCCCACCGCGCTGCGCCGGATCCGCCGGACTCCGCCGCTCAAGGGCATGACGCCGCTGCAGCGCCGCAAGACGGTCGCGGGCGCTTTCCGGGTCCGCGACAAGAGCGTGGTGGCCGGCAAGACGGTCATCCTGGTTGACGACGTGCTGACGACCGGGAGCACGGCCGAGGCCTGCGCCCGGGCGCTGAAACGCGCCGGGGCGGCGCGAATCGAGCTGGTGAGCTGGGCGCGCGTGGTGAGACCTTCACAGTTGATGCGTTAGGGACATCGCCTAAGTATCAGGCAAAAGGACCAGGACGTGCCGCTCGTCGAAATCTACTCCAAGACCTTTTGCCCTTATTGCTGGCGGGCGAAGCACCTGCTCGACAGCAAGCGGGTCGAGTACAAGGAGATTGCGGTCGATTTCGGCGGAGAGGCGCGGCGGCAGATGATCGAGCGGGCGAACGGGCGGACGACCGTGCCGCAGATCTTCATCGGCGGAGAGCATATCGGCGGGTGCGACGATCTGGTCGCGCTCGAGCGCGCGGGAAAGCTCGACGAGCTGATCGCAATATGACCCCGATCGCCCTCTTCCAGTCCAATACCGGGATCGACCCGGCGGCAAATGCGGCGGCGCTGGTCAAAGCGATCGGCGAGGCAGCCGGCGGCGGGGCGACGATGCTGTTCACGCCCGAGATGTCGGGCCTGCTCGACCGCGATTCGCACCGCGCTTCGGCGAACCTTCGTACCGAGGAGGAGGATTCGGTCCTCGCCGCCTGCCGCGAGGCTGCTCGCGAGCATGGCATCTGGGTCCACCTGGGCTCGCTCGCCGTCCAGGTCGAGGACGGGAAGGTCGCCAATCGCGGCTTCCTCATCGACCGCACCGGCAATATCCAGGCGCGCTACGACAAGATCCATCTGTTCGATGTCGACCTGCCGACGGGCGAGAGCTGGCGCGAGTCCGCGGTCTATCGCGCGGGCGAGAAAGCGGTGGTGGTCAACGGCACGCCGGTCGGCAAGCTCGGTCTCACCATCTGCTACGATTTGCGCTTCCCGCTGCTGTTCGCCCGCATCGCCGAGGCGGACGCAGACGTGATCGCGGTCCCTGCGGCGTTCACGGTGCCGACCGGCAAGGCGCATTGGCACACTTTGCTTCGCGCGCGCGCGATCGAAGCGGGATTGTTCGTGGTGGCGGCCGCGCAGGTCGGCCATCATGAGGACGGCCGCAACACCTTCGGCCACTCGCTGGTCATCGACCCGTGGGGCGAGGTGCTGCTCGACATGGGTGAGGAGCCGGGCGTTGGTTTTGCCGAGATCGCGCTGGCGCGCATCTCGGAGGTGCGGTCGCGCATACCGGCGCTTAACCACCGCCGGCCTATCGCGGACGTGGTGAGACAATGATCGTGTTCGATCTCCACTGCGGCGATAGCGGCGAGACGTTCGAGGCCTGGTTCCGCTCGAACGCCGACTTCGAGCAGCAACGGGCGGCCGGCCTCGTGCAATGCCCGTTTTGCGGTTCGACGCGCGTCGCCAAGGCGCCGATGGCGCCGAGCTTGCCGCGCAAGTCCGGCGACCGCGGGCTGGCGAAGGTCGCGGCGATGCAGGCCGACCTTCTCAAGGATTCGCGCTGGGTCGGCGACGAGTTCGCGGATACCGCCCGGGCCATGCACAGCGGCGAGATCGAGCAGGCCCAGGTCCATGGCAATGCCACGCTGGCGGAAGCGAAGGCGCTGGTCGACGAGGGCATTCCGGTCGCTCCGCTGCCGCTCCCCGTGGTCCCGCCGAGCCAAGTGAATTGATCGGAGGGCGCCGAATCCCTATTCGTTGCTTCGGGCCGACCCCGTAGCTCAGCAGGATAGAGCGACAGATTCCTAATCTGTAGGCCACAGGTTCGAATCCTGTCGGGGTCGCCAGACACTGGGTGGACAAGGATCATGGCGACCAATCAGCCGGACGTGCGTGACAAGGATGGAATCGTGGGCCGCATGTTCCTCGAGCACCCGCGCTCCCTGGGCATGAGCTGGGCGGGTCACGGCGCCGGCGCGGTCAAGATCGGCGCCGAGCTGATCGGCGCGGGCGCCGCCTGCATCATCCATGCGGCGGTTCCGGCGTGGTTCACCCAGACGGCCGGCAAGACGGTCGAGCGGATGCACGACCATATGGTCAGGCGCAAAGCCGGCGCGGAGAATCCGGAGGCCTGGCCTGACTACGAAATCTGACCGGGTCGTCCCGGTCGCGATCGTCGGCGGCGGCGCGTCGGGGACGATCCTCGCCGCCCAGCTCGCGCGGCGGGGCGTCAGCTCGGTGCTGATCGACGGCAGCGGCCGCGCCGGGCACGGCGTCGCTTACTCGACCACCGAGCCCGCCCACCTCCTCAACGTGCGCGCCGAGGGGATGAGCGCGCTGGCCGACGACCCCGAGCATTTCGTCCGCCATTTCGAGGCTGAAGGCGGCAACCGCCGGGGATTTGCCGAGCGCCGCCTGTTCGGCCGTTACCTTCGCGGGATTCTCGAGCATGTGATCGGGCTGGGGCATTCGGACGTCGATCGCTCGTCCGCCCTCGAGGCGCACCGCGCCGATGGGGTGTGGAACGTTGCCCTGAATGACGGTCGGGTGGTGCGGGCCAGGGCGCTCGCGCTCGCGGTCGGCAATCAGGAGCCCGAACCCCTCGGCGCGTTTGCCGAAGCCGGCGAACGGTACGTCAACAACCCGTGGGACTATC
Organism: Sphingomicrobium sp.; assembly: GCA_035637935.1. Taxonomy (GTDB): domain Bacteria; phylum Pseudomonadota; class Alphaproteobacteria; order Sphingomonadales; family Sphingomonadaceae; genus Sphingomicrobium. The sequence goes on along the minus strand of DASRAY010000142.1, from coordinate 21,773 downwards.
AGGCGCGGGCCGCGGTGCGCGAGCTGGTCGAAACGCAGCGGCCGGTGCTCCTCGTGGGCACGGGCCTGACCATGATCGATCTGGTCCTGTCGCTCGACGCCGCGGGCTATCGCGGGCGCACGGTCGCGCTGTCCCGCCGCGGCCAGATCCCGCGCTCTCACGCCGATTTCGAGCCCGCGCCGGTCGAATTCGACGCCCTGCCGCACGGCAACCTGTTGGCGCTTTGGCGCTGGCTAAGGCGGCGTTCCGCCGCAGGCGGCTGGCGCGCCGCGATCGACAGCCTGCGGCCGCACAGCCATCAGCTTTGGCAGAGTCTGGGTGCCGAGCAACAGCAGCGGTTCCTGCGGCACGCGAGGCCATGGTGGGACGTCCATCGGCATCGCATCGCGCCGCAGGTTGCCGAGACCATTCACGCGATGATCGCCGAGGGCCGGCTGGAGGTGGTCGCCGGGAAGGTCGTGGCCGCCGGCGCCGCGGGCGCCGGGATCGACGTCGAGGTTCGCCGGCGCGGCGCCGAGCGCGCCACGAGCGAGCGATTCGACGTCGTGTTCAACTGCACCGGTCCGCTGCACGCGATGAGCCGGACCAAGGACCCTTTGCTCCGCAGCCTGCTCGATTCGGGCGCGGCACGGCCCGATCATCTGAACATCGGGCTCGAGGTGGACGAGCGCTCGCGGGCCGGAAACCGCATCTGGGCGTTGGGACCGCTGACCAAAGGTCGCTATTGGGAGATCATCGCCGTGCCGGACATCCGCGGGCAGGCGGCGGCGGTCGCGGAAGACATTGCGCTGGAGCTTGACGAATGAACCCACCCCATGATCGCGGCGATCCCGAGGACGGCGACCTGGTCGAGTCCGCGCCGGCGTGCAAGGTGCCGAAGGATGTCGCCGAAGCGGTTCGGACACTGATCCGCTGGGCCGGCGACGACCCCGACCGCGAGGGGCTGCGCGACACGCCGCGGCGGGTCGCCCGCGCCTGGCGCGAATATGCCCGCGGCTATGCGGAGGATCCGGCGGTCCACCTCAGCCGCACGTTCGAGGAGGTCGGTGGCTACGACGAGATCGTGCTCCTGAAGGACATCCCGTTCCAGTCCCACTGCGAGCATCACATGGCGCCGATCATCGGCAAGGCCTCGATCGCCTATTTGCCGCGCGACAAGGTGGTCGGGATCAGCAAGCTGGCCCGGGTCCTCCACGGTTTCGCCCGCCGGCTGCAGGTCCAGGAGCGGCTCACCGCCCAGGTCGCCGACACCATTTGGCAGCATCTCCAGCCCAAGGGGGTCGCGGTGGTGATCGAGGCGACCCACGCCTGCATGACCGCGCGCGGGGTCAATACGCCGGGTGTGGTGATGACGACCAGCCGTATGATGGGCACCTTCCGCGAGGACGAGCGCAGCCGCCGCGAGGTGCTCGCGCTCATGGGCCTCTAGCTTCTGGAAACAGCGGGGCGGCTCCGCTGGCCTCGAGAACCGCCCCGCGCCCCACCCCGGACGGATCCGAGGGGGCATTCATTCGTCGGCCCTTAGTCCGCTTCCATCCCGTGCTTGAGCTGGCTCATTTGGTCGTGGCCCGCGCGGACCGATTGGAAGGCGCTCTCCACCACGGTCCGGCTTTCGCCGCTCAGATGCTCGCTGCTGAGCGCGGTCTCGAACTTCTCCTTGAGATAGTCCTCGCCGCGCTCGACCTCGTTGATGATGGCCTTCTCGTCGCGGCCGGTGACCGCCGCCTTGAGATCGAGGAAGCGCTGGTGGGTCTTGCCGAGGAATGAGCCGTCGTCCTCGGGATTGCCGCCAAGCCGGCGGACTTCGGAGCGCAGATCCTCGACGCACCGCCGGCGCTCGCTCGCGCGCTCGCGGAACATCTCCTGGAATCGGCCAGCGTCGCTGTTCGCGGCCGCGTCCTCATAGCCGGTGATGCTGTCGATCAACGTCGCGGTCAGCGTGTTGAGCGTGGAAATCTCGTCGTTGCGGTCGGTCACAATCTTACTCCTTGAACTCGGGATGCCCGGCGCATGAACGCTTGACGGTAACGAGCGATGCCGTCGGCCGTCGAAAAATTGTGGGATCGCGCCGCGAATTGCTGTCAGTCTGCCGCGCGGCGAACGGCTCTGCGCCGAGTCGCCGCGGGGGAAAAGCACTATGGCACTCACTCGGCGGGCATTGCTCGAGCAGGTCGGGGCAGTCGGCGGCGTCGGCGCCGCATATCTCGCCATGGAAGCGCTCGGGCTGACGATCCCGACGCCGGCGGGGGCCGAGAATTTCAGGCTGCCGAGCGCGAGCGGCAACGGCCGTTCGGTCGTGATCCTCGGCGCCGGGATCGCGGGCCTGATTTCCGCCTACGAGCTGCAGAAGGCGGGCTACCGGGTCACGGTGCTCGAGGCGCGTGACCGGATCGGCGGCCGCTCCTGGACCATTCGCAGCGGCGAACGGATCGTCCAAACCGGCCGGCCCGACCAGATCGCGAGTTTGGCTCCCGGGCTCTATTTCAACGCCGGGCCGGCGCGCATCCCGTCCACCCACCGGGCGATCCTCGGCTACGCCCGCCGCTTCGGCGTTCAGCTCGAAACGTTCGTCAATATCAATCGCAACGCCGGCTGGGACTTCGGTGGCCGCGTGCAGCCCGAGCGGCGCATGGTCAACGACCTGCGCGGGCAGCTGTCCGAGCTGCTCGCCAAGGCCATCGACCAGCATGCGCTCGACCAGCAAGTGCCCAAGAGCGAACTGGAGTTCATCCGGGAGTTCCTGTCTTTCTACGGCCAGCTCGACGACAAGGGCCGCTACACGCCCGGCGGCTCGTCGGGCTATTCGGTCGAAGGCGGCGGCTACAACCAGGCGCCGGTGCCGCTGCCGCCGCAGAGCCTGCGCGAGTTGCTGCCGTCACGCGCGATCGCGCTGCCCTACGGGTTCGAGCATATCTGGGACATGCAGCCGACCATGCTCCAGCCGGTCGGCGGCATGGATCGCATCGCTTATGCGATCTACGACCAAGTCAAGCCGCGCGTGCGCCTGCGGACCGTGATCTCGGCCATCCGCCGCGTCGGCAACCGGGTCCGCATCGAGCACGGTCCCGGCCGGCAGATGACCGAAGCGGATTATTGCGTGTGCACCATTCCGCTCCCGGTGCTGGCCAGGATCGCCAGCGATTTCTCGCCGGCCAAGAAGACCGCAATCGCCGGAGCGGCGCCTTATCTGCACAGCGTCAAGGTCGGGTTCGAGGCGCCGCGCTTCTGGGAGCGCGACGACAATATCTTCGGCGGCCTCGCCTGGACCGAGAAGCTCAACGAGAACGTCATTTATCCGTCCGACCGTTATGGGGCGGCCCGGGGCGTGCTGGTCGCCGCTTATGCCGCCGGCTGGACCAACCAGGACAACCCCGACCGGTTCGCCGGCCTCAGCCACGAGGAGCGGTTCCGCATTTGCCGCGAATCGATCGAGGCGTTGCATCCGGGGCGGTCGCGGCTGCTCGGCAAGGGCATGACGGTAGCGTGGGGGCTCACCCCTTATTCGGAGGGGGTCGGCGCCTTGTGGCAGGACTTCGACCCGCGGCCCGGCGGCGGCGGAGGCGGTCGCGGCCCGATGTACGCCGAGCTGCTCAGGCCCGAAGGCCCGATCGTCTTCGCCGGCGAGCATCTGAGCTACCAGCCGACCTGGCAGGAAGGCGCCGCGCTGTCGGCGCACGACGCGCTGAAGCTTCTTGCGGCGATGGCCAGGGAACGGACTAGTGCGGAGCGCGGCGGCTGAGCTAGGCTGACCCGCCGGATCCAGCGGAGGCAGCCGGATGATTGCCAGGTTTGTGTGCGTGCCGATCCTTACGGGTCTCATTTCTTCGACAGCCACCGCGGCGCCGGTCGGACCGCTCAAGGCCACCGAGCCGTGGCGGCTGGACTATGCTGCAACGCAATGCACGGCGGCTCGCGAATATGGGGAATCCGCCGATCCGATCGGCTTCGCTATCCGGCCGGCTCCCAACGGCTCGAGCTACGAGCTCCTGGTCGGCCGCAAGCGCAAGGGGCCCGGCTTCGCCGAAGAGCTGGAGGGCAGCGTCGATTTCGGCACGGGTCCGATCAAGGCGTGGGTTCTGCATTACGGAGCGAAAAAGTCGAAGGTCGCCGTTCACCAGTTCCGGATCGACGCCTCCGCCATGGCGCAGGCGCGAAACGCCTCAGCCATCGCCCTCCATATGAAGGGCGGTCCCGACCTGATGTTCGAGCTCAACAGCATGCCGGCACTCCTGAAGGGGCTCGACGAATGCACGGAAAATCTCAGGCATTACTGGAACTCGGATCCGGCGGGAGCGAGCAGGATCGCCACATTCGCCAAGGGCGACGTCCGCAGCGTCTTCAGCAGCACGGACTATCCTTGGGAAGCCCTCACGCGGCACCAGCAGGGGACGGTCCAATTCCTTCTTCTGATCGATGAGAAGGGTCAGGTCGCGGCCTGCCATGTACTGAGTGCGAGCGGCGTTCCCGCGCTCGACGCCATGGGATGCCAGGTCATCCAGACACGCGCCCGATTCAAGCCCGCCCTGGACTCGGCTGGAAAGCCGATTCGAAGCAGCTACGTCACGCCGCCCGTCATGTGGCGGATGATGTGACTGGACCTAGCCGCTGACGCCCGGCAGATTTGCGGCAATCCCCGCCCAACTCTCGGTGTAGATCAGCGCCAGCGGAATGACGGCTGCCGCAGTGGCCACCGCATACCCCGTCCACGTCGCCGGATGGATTTTGCCCAGCGTTCGCCGATCCCACAGGAAGAGCGGACCGAACAGCAGCGCGGTTCCCCCGAGCAGCTGGATAGTGAAGCTCCAGAAGGTCGGCGGGGCGAGCGGGATCCGGCTGAACCCGGGGCCCGCCGCGAACAGGATGGTCGCGCCCAGCATCAGCCGTTTGTGCCACTGGGATTCGCGCCGGCGGCGCCACGCCTCATAGACCAGGAAGCTGAAGGCGGGGATCACGGCGAGCGGGACCGCGGTCCAGTTGAGGTCGTCGGTGATTGGCGGGTGGCTGTGGCGCGGCACGGCCCAGACGGCGGTCAGGTACATCACCGGCAAAAGCGCGATTGCGACCAGCATCGTCGCCTTGCCGAGATTCATGTGGGTTTCGATGCGGCGGGTCGCGATCAGCTGGGTCTGGAGCACCAGCAGCGCCATCCACAGGGTGAACATGAGGCCGTGGAAGATGACCGACGGCGGCAGCGTCGGGTTGGGCCGCGGATATTCGGGGACGATGCCGCGCAGATAGAAGCTGGGCGCGAAGCCGAGGAACACGACCACGACCAAAAAAATTGCCATCCGCGAATAGAATTTGCGCTCTGACGCCCTGCGGTCCGCGACAGGCTCGACGATCGTCGCCATGAGAATGCCCCCGTTGAATTCCCGTTCGCGGAGGCTAGCCAAAACCGCCGGTCGCGCAAGCGTTTTGCGGGTGCTGGCGCGGGCGCTCGGGAATGGTAAGACGGCGCCCTATCAAAGGGGACCACGCCCATGCGCGCTCGCACTCTCGCTGCCCTGCTGCTCATCGCCACACCGCTTGCGGCCAGCGCCGCGGCCAAGCCCTCGGCGAACATCGCCGCCGCCGTCGCGTCTCCGGACCGCTTGCCGGACAATGTGAAGCTCGATGAATCGCGCAAGCCGGCGGAGGTGCTGCAGTTCCTCGGCCTCAGGCCGGGCATGCGGGTCGCGGATCCGTTCGGCGGCAATTTCTACTGGGCGGAGATCACCGGCCGCGCGGTCGGGCCGACCGGCCACGTGACGGTCTGGGGTCCGCAGCAATTCTACACGCAGAAGACCTACGACACCTACCAGGCAGTGCAGGCCAAGCTTCCCAACGTCTGGCTGCGCGTCAGCCCGTTCGAGGCGCCCGACATTCCGGCCGGCAAGTATGACTTCATGCTGATCAATCTCGATTATCACGACGTCTATTGGGAGAGCGCCAAGCGCGGCATCCCGCGCATGGACCCCGACCAGTGGCTGAAGACGGTCTACGCGGCGATGAAGCCGGGCGCGATCGTCGGCGTCATCGATCACGTCGCCAACCCCAACGACGATCCCCGGGCGACCGTCGAGAAGCTCCACCGGATCGATCCCAATGTCGTGAAGGCGGACTTCAAGCGCGCCGGCTTCCAGCTGGTCGCGACCAGCGACATGCTGCGCAACCCGGCCGACGATCATACCCTGCTGGTGTTCGACCCCAAGATCCGCGGCAAGACCGACCGCTTCGTGTTCAAGTTCCGGAAGCCGCGTTGAGCAAGCGCGAGCGCGGGGCGGGCTTCCGCGCCTATTGGGCGCTCGCCGCGCTGTTCGTCGGACTCGCGCTCGGGTCAATCAGCGGCGGGCTTGCGGAAACCGTTCGCGGCGACCTGCTCGCCGCCGCAGCCTTCGTCGGCACCTTGTGGCTCAACGCGCTCAAGATGACCGTCATCCCGCTGGTCGTGGCGCTGCTCGTCGTCGGCATCGCCAAAAGCGCCGAAGCCGCGCTCGGCGGCCGCATCGCCGCCCGGTCGGTACTGTGGATCGTGATCATCTGCACCGCATCCGCGATCCTCGGCGCGTTGGCGATCATGCTGCTGACCCACCTGTTCCCGCTGCCGCGAGGGACGGCCGCGGGGCTCCAGGCCGCGCTCGCGGGGGTCGAGCAGAAGAGCTCCGCTCCGCTCCCCGGGATTGTCGACTTCTTCAAGGGGATCGTCCCCGACAATGTCTTTGCGGCCGCGACCAACGGCGACATCCTGCCGCTGGTCGTGTTCGCCGTGCTGTTCGCGCTGGCCCTCGGGCGGATCGGCGCGGACGGGCGCCGTTCGGTCGTCAACCTGTTCGAGGCGATCGCCGACGCGCTGCTGGTGATCATCGGCTGGGTCCTGTGGATCGCCCCGCTGGGCGTGCTGGCGCTGGCGTTCAGCGTCGGCTCGGCGGCCGGCGGGTCGGCGTTCGCCGGGCTCGGCCATTATGTCGTGTTGATCTCGGCGATCGGCATCCTGGTCACCTTGCTCGGATATCCGCTGGCGATGATCGCCGGCCGGGTCGCGCCGGGCAAACTCGTGCGCGGGCTGATCGCGCCGCAGACGGTGGCTATTTCGACCCGCTCGTCGCTGGCGTCGCTTCCGGCGATGCTGACCGCGGTGCGCGGCATGCGGATCCATGACCAGGTTGCGGACGTAACCCTGCCGATCGCCGTCGCTTTGTTCCGGGCGACCGGCCCGGCGATGAACACCGCGGTCGCTTTCTATGTCGCGCACTGGCTCGGTTACGAACCGACCCTTGGCCAGATGATCGCCGCGACCGCGGTCGGCGCGATGATGAGCTACGGCGCGGTGAGCCTGCCCGGCGAGGTCAGCTTCATCAGCTCGATCGCTCCGATCGCGCTCGCCCTCGGTGTCCCGATCGCTCCGCTCGGTCTGCTGGTCGCGGTCGAGATGATCCCCGATATCTTCCGCACGGTCGGCAACGTCACCCTGGACGTCGCGCTGACCGCGGTCGTCGACCGATCGCCGAGGAACGAGCCCGGAACCTGAACGCCAGCTGACCACCGTTCGTCGGTTGGCCCGCTGACGAACGGCCTTTGTCGGCGCGCCGACTCCGCCCGGATGCCTGTCGAGGGTCACGCGACTTTCCGCGCCCGTAACGGCATCTGGACCCTGCGATGCGGGGCACTTCCCCTCAACTGATCCCCAGGCTGCCCCGCGTCGCACGAAAAGGGAGACGAGAGATGTTGAAACCCATCCTGGCAGCCGCCGCGGTCATCGCAGCGTCGGCGCTGGTTGGTCCGACGGTGAGCCAGGCCGCGACGACCAATTCGTACCGCGTATCCTACGCCGACCTGAACCTCGCTTCGGGCCATGGCCGGCAGAGCCTGCAGCGCCGCATCGCGTTCGGAGCGCGGGTCGTGTGCGAGATCGAGGACAGCCGCGAGCTCGCGCTCGCCGCCGCGACCAACGCCTGCCGCAGCGACGCCGTCGAAAGCGCCCGGCCGGCCTACGAAGCCGCAGTCGCCTCGGCGCGCCGGGGCACCGTCGAGGTGCTCGATTCGACCGCCCTCATCATCACGGCTCGGTGAGCGGTGATGCGTGACCGCCGCGCGCCTTCCCCGAGGCGTGCGGCGGTCCATCCTTACCTGCCGGCGATGCTCCGGACCCGGTCCGAATAGAGGCGTCCCACCGGCTGCTCGCTGGAGTCGGCGAGCCGCGCGATCCACCGCCCGGAGGGGTTGCGCGTGAACCCCGCGATGAAATCCTTGCGCACGATCGCCGAGCGATGGAGCCGAACGAACAGCTCCGGATCCAGCCCTTCCTCGAGCGCGGCCATCGAATGGTGGATCAGCCAGCTCCGGCGGCCGACGTGGAGGCGCATGTAATCGCGCTCGGCCGACACGCGGTCGATGTCGCGGGCGGCGATGCGCACCAGGCCGGTCAGGTCCGAAGCCCAGAACTCCTGGAGGTGCGGCGACGGCGCCGGGCGCAGCATCGGCTTGCTCTCGCGCCGCTCGAGATAGTCACGGCCCCGGTCCAGCGCGCGCTGCAGGCGGGCCGGCTCGACTGGCTTCATCAGATAGTCGACGGCCTCGACCTCGAACGCCGCGACTGCGAACTGATCGAACGCGGTGATGAAGATGACGGCCGGCGAGGGATGGCTCTCGGCAAGCGCGCGCGCGACTCCGATCCCGTCCTGGCCGGGCATCGCGATATCGAGCAGCAGCAGGTCGGGCGTCAGCGCCTGCGCCATCCGCACCGTGCTGTCGCCATCGGTCGCGGTGCCGACCAGGTCGATGCCCTCGATTTTGGCGAGCAGCAACTGCAACCGCTCGGCGGCGAGCGGCTCATCGTCGGCAATGAGGACACGTAAGGGGACGTCAGGCATCCGATCGATCCAGCGGCAGGGTCAGGAGCACACTATATCCGCCGTCGCCCCTCGGCCCATAGGCACATTTGGCGAGCGAACCGAAGCGCGCCGACAGGCGCTGGCAGACGTTGGCGATGCCGACTCCGGTGCCGACGGTACCGTTGCCGTTGCCGTGAGCAGGCGCCGGCCGCCCGCCCGTGTTGGTGATCTCGATCGTGAAACGGCCGGGTCCGGCCTCGCGCGCCACGATCTGCAATGTGACCTTGTCGCGAGTCTGGGACACCGCATGCTTGATCGCATTCTCGACGATCGGCTGCAGCAGCAGCGCCGGCAGGCGGGCCGTCTCGAGCTCTGCGGGAATGTCGAAGTCGACCTTGAGCCGGCGTGGGAAACGGACCTTTTCGATGTCGAGATAGAGGCGCTGCAGGGCGATCTCCTCGGCCAGGCTGATGTCCGCCGTGGCATCGAGCGTCAGGCTCGAGCGGAAGAAGGTCGACAGCTTGAGGACCATCGCTTCGGCCTCCTCGGCGCGGCCGGCGATGATCAGCGACGACAGGGAATTGAGCGTGTTGAACAGGAAATGCGGATTGACCTGGTAGCGCAGCGCCCGGACCTGGGCCGACTGGGCCGCGCTTTCCGCGCGCGCCGCGCGCCGCTCGGCGCCGTGCGCTTCGGCCTGCGCCTGGTTGGCGAGGTAGAAGGCGCTCCACGCGAGGAAGAAGAAGACCCAGACGACGGCGGTGTCGGCGGCGTAGCGCAGCCGCTTGTTGGCATCGAGCTCGGCCATCTTCGGCCAGGTCACCACCAACGGCTCCTGGGCGCGGCGCTCCACGGTCAGCGTGTGGCCCTTCTCGCTGATCACGAAGCCTTCGCGCGTCTGGTAGCGGAACGCCTCCTTGGGCTCGCGGTAGATATATTCGAGCGCGAAGAAGCTGCCCGCCATGCCCCACGAGGCGACGAACGAAGCGAGCCCCGCCACCACCGCTTTCTTGCGGATCGTCGCGCCGGGCGTCAGACCCGAGATGGTGAGATAGACGCCGCCGGTCAGGACGACTCCGACCAGCACCACCAGCATCTTGTTGCGGAGCATCGTCACCGGGTCGGTGCCGAGGTAAGCGCGGGCGACGATCGTCACCGCATAGAACAGCCAGAAGCCGACGATCGACTTCAGCGCGAGTGGCCAGTCGCCGAAGCGCGTTCGCGTCGCATATTCCCGCATCATGAGCATCGCGCCGGTGTTGTCCCAAAGCGGCGGACTTGCAAACCGCCCGCTGCCCATTCGCCGAAACGTCCCGCCAGCCGGTCGAAACCGGTGGTTCCGATCGGCCGGAACGGCGGTTCGCGCCGCTCGTTAGAGTCTTGCACTGTCACGAGGCGGGAGACTCCGGTGAACGACGACAAAAAGCAAGAACCGGCGCCGCCGCCGACGCTGTCCGGCGCCCCGGCAAAAGAGCTCGAGCGCAAGCTCAGGCGCAATCCCGACGACCAGGATGCCAAGGCCGATGTCGGCAGCGATGAATCGATGGATGCCTCCGATCCGCCTGCAGCAACTCAGCCCGGGCAGAACGACGACCCCGTGCCGTCGTCGGGCTTTCCGGAATAGTGTGTTACGGCAGCGTCACAAAAAAGGCGCGCCGTTGCAATAAATCAACAATCCACAGTTTTGACATCGTGCGTCAATTTCTAGCCTAGACGCGGTGACTCCCCTCTGATTCAATCTGAACGAGGGGTGGGATTGTGGTTAACTATATCGCAAGTAGCCAGGTCGCATGATCATCCCCGGGCGAAAGGAGTCGGGTAGATGATTACGCGGACCAGCCAGCCGGCAAGCGGCGCGATGCTGATCTCGGAGATGAAGGAGTTTGCGAGCTTTCCCAAGGCTACGCAGCGCTACATCCGCCGGTCGCTCGACGTTGCCTACGGCCGCCGCGACCCGATCGAATGCTGGGCCCGCGACGAGGGCGAAGCCGCGTCGATTCGCGCCCAGGCCCGTCTCTACAAGCAGCTCGATCACCTGCGGCTGCAGGTTCCGGACGACAGCGGCCTCGACATGATCGAGCCGTTCATCGGCATGCTGATCACGCTGTCGGCGTTCGACCTCGGGCAGGACCGACTGCCCAATTTCGCGGCCTATCGCTTCCTCTACGAGCGGCTGATCGGCGCCGCCGCGCGGCCGTGGCTGCCGTCGGCCTTTTGCTCGGCCGCCGCGCTGCCGCACCTCCATCCCGATCGCCGGCGCATCCTGCTCCAGTCGATCAGCGAAAGCGCCGCGACCGCTCCGGGCTGGTCGAGCCGCGAGCCGGTGTTCTGGCCGGAGTGGGTCGAGAAGGTCGACCTCAAGGCCGCGGCCTAAAGGCTGAAAGCCAGCGCGCAGGTCCAAGTTCGATTGGGATTGAGGGATCGATCGGCTCCCAGCCGCGATCGCGCAGCACGGCGTTGCTCTCGATCGCCTCGCGGCCGGGCCCCAGCGACCAGGTGATGTGATAGGTCGAACCGTCGGGCCGATCGGTGGCCCCGTCCAGCTCGACCACCAGGCATTCGAGGCTGTCGCCGTCGTCGGCGCGGCCGACGATCCGCGCGATCGGCCGTTGCGGGAGTTCCCCCTCGCCGACCCGCAACGTCACGTGATCGGCGATCACCTTCTCGTATCTCGGCGGGAATCGATCGAGCAGCTGAGCGCGTTCATCGGCTGGAACCTTCCAGCCAATCACGGTGCTGGACATGGCCATTAGCCGCCGAGCCTCTCCACCAGCTCGCGCGCGAATTCGCTGAGCGTGTCGTCGCGCGCGCCCATGATCACGATGCGGTCGCCGGGCCTCGCTTCGTCCAGCAGCGCGTCGCCGATCTGCGCCCGCTCGGGGATATGGACCGCGTCGGCGCCGCGCTCGCGCACCGCCTCGGCCAGCCAATCGCTGCCGCGAGCCCGCTCGGTCGTTCCGCCGAAATAGGCCGGGTCGGGCAGGTACAGCTTGTCGCCGGGCGCAAGCCCCCCGACGAAGCTGTCCGCGAGCTCCGCGCCCATCTTGGCCAGCGGGCCGAAGCCGTGCGGCTGGAACAGGATCAGCAGCCGGCCCTCCTGGGCGCGCAGCGTCGCCAGGGTCGCGTCGATCTTGTCCGGGTTGTGCGCGAAGTCGTCGATCACTGTCACGCCGGCCGCCTCGCCGACCGTCTCAAGCCGCCGCTTGAGCCCGTCGAAGCGGCCGAGGGCGGCGACCGCGTCCTCGATCCGCACGCCCAGCGCGCGCGTGACCGCGAGCGCGGCCAGCGCATTGGATGCGTTATGGCGGCCGGGGACGGCGAGGCGCACCTCGGTCCGCTCGCCCTCGGCCTCGAGCGCGAAGGTCAGTCCGTCGGGCTGGAGCTGCAGGTCCTTGCCCATGAACGCCGCGCCGGGGCTGTCGAACCCGTAGCCGACGCAATTGGCCGCGGGCACGATGTCGCCGATCGCCCGGGTCTCCGGATCGTCGAGGTTGAGGACCGCGGTCCGCGCGCGCAGCAGGAAGGCAGCGAACAGGCCGCGCAGCTCGTCCATCCCCTTATGGTCGAGGCTGATGTTGGTCAGCACCGCGATCTCGGGCTGGTAGAGGGCGATCGAGCCGTCGCTTTCGTCGACCTCGCTGACGAACAGCTCGGGGTCGCCGACGAGCGCGCTGGCGAAGGGCGCCGACGGAGTCACGAAATTCTTCATCACCGCGCCGTTCATCACGGTCGGCTGACGGTGGCAGGCGTGGAGGATCCAGCCGATCATCCCGGTCACGGTCGACTTGCCGCTGGTCCCGCCGACGGCGACGCTGCGTTGTGCCGAGTTGAGCAGCCTGGCGAGGAATTGCGGCCGGGTGAGATGATCGAGCCCGAGCTCCTTCGCCCGGACCACGTCGGGCACCGTGTCCTCGACCGCGGCCGAGGTGACCAGTGTCATGCCCGGTTGCAGTCCCGAGCCGTCCTGCGGGAACAGCTGGATGCCGAGCGAGCGCAGATAGTCGAACTTGTGCGGAGTCCGCCCCGCGTCGAGCGAGCGGTCGGAACCCGCGACCCTGGCGCCGCCGGCGCGGACGATGGATGCGAGGGGAAGCATCCCGCTGCCGCCGATGCCGCTGAAGAAGGTCGGAGAATCGATCATTCAGAGCCCTTATCCTCCCCCGGCTTTCCGGGGGAGGGGGACCGTACGAAGTGCGGTGGAGGGGTCTGCCTTAGCGCCAAGACCCCTCCACCAGCTTCGCTGGTCCCCCTCCCCTCGAAATCGAGGGGAGGAAAATCACTTGCACGCGCCGCCGCCGGGCCAGCCGGTCCAGCCGGGGCCGCGGACGAAGCGGCCGGGCCTGGCGCCGGTGTGCTTGCCGTCGGCCAGGACCTGGACGCCGTTGACGAACACGTCGTCGACCCCGGTCGCGAGCTGTTTGGGCTTGTCGAACGTCGCATGGTCCTGGATCCGGGCCGGGTCGAACACCACGACGTCGCCGTAATAGCCGGGCGCGAGCCAGCCGCGGTTGCGGATGCCGAGATTGGTCGCGGGCTGCGAGGTCAGGCGGCGGATCGCATCGGCGAGGGTCGCGACTTTCTCGTCGCGGACATATTTGCCGAGGAAGCGGGCGACATTGCCGTAGGCGCGGGGATGGCTGCTCGACTTCAGGAACACGCCCGCCGGCGCCTCCGATTGCTCATCGGACCCGAGGCCCATCCAGGGCAGCGCGGCCTCGCGCCGGATATTATCCTCGCTCATCAGGAAGTAGACCGTGCCGACGCGGCTGTCGTCCTCGATCACCAGGTCCATCGCCGTCTCTTCCGGGCTCTTGCCGCGCATCTTCGCGACCTCGGCCAGGGTCTTGCCGGTCAGCGGCTTCAGCTTCGGGTTCTTGAAGCTGATCAGCAGCACGCGGTCCGGGCTTCCGGCGAGCAGCAGCAGATTCTCCCACTCATTCGACGGCGTGCGCATCTCGGTCACCAGCCGCGCCCGCGTCGCCGGGTCCTTCAAGCGCTTGATCCACGCCTCGAGCCCGCCCGACTGGACCCAGGTCGGCATCGCTGCGTCGAGCCCGGTCGCGCCTGCCGGGTAGGTGTACATGTCGGCGGTGATCCTAAGGCCGCTCTTGCGCGCCGCCTCGACCTTCGCGACCGCGGCGTCGAGCTTGCCCCAATTGGGCTCGCCGCCCTGCTTGAAGTGATAGATTTCGGCCGGAGCGCCGGATTCGCGGCTGATCGCGATCAGTTCGTCGATCGCCTCCAGGAGCTTGTTCCCCTCCGAGCGCATGTGGCTGATGTACATGCCGCCGCACTTCCCCGCTTCGCTGGTGATCGCGGTGAGCTCGGGCGTCTCGGCATAGCTTGCGGGGGCATAGATCAGCGACGAGCCGACGCCGAGCGCACCTTCCTTCATCGCCTGGCGGACGAGCGCGCGCATCCGCTCGAGCTGCGCCGGGGTCGGGTCGACGTCCTTCTCGCCCAGCTCATGCTCGCGCACCGTGGTCGCGCCGACGAACGAAGCGACGTTGGGCGTGATGCCCTTCTTCTGCAGATAGTCGAGATATTGGCCGAGCGTCGTCCAGCGGATCGGATATTTGATGTCGCCCTGGCGCTGCACCGCGAGGCGCTTCATCTCCGGGTTGAGCGGGCCCATCGAATTGCCCTCGCCCATGACCTCAAGGGTGACGCCCTGGACCGTGTCGCTAAGCCCGCGGCCGTCGGCGATCAGGCTTTCGGTCGCCCAGCTCAGCATGTTGATGAAGCCGGGCGAGACCGCCTTGCCGGCAGCGTCGACGGTCCGCGCCGCGCTGCCCGGCGCGTGCGGCCCGACATAGGCGATCTTGTCGCCCTTGATCGCGACATCGCCGACGTAAGGCGTGCCGCCCGTCCCGTCATAGATCGTCCCGCCGCGGATGAGGACGGTGTAGTCGGGCGGCGGCGCCGCCGATGCGACGAACACGGCGGCAAGAGCGAGGGCGATCGCGAGCGATTTCTTCATGGACTCCCCTTCTGCAAGCGCGGTGAAGCTGCCCCATCGCGAAAGAACACGCCAGAGGCTGCCGCATCCCGCACGCTCGAAAGTTTGCTAAGTTCGCGGACCAACGCGCGTGCACGCGCGCGCGCGCGAGGCACCGGTCCTACGCGTGCGCGCACGGGGTGGGGGCGGGGTGTGTCAGCTTTGTCAGGTTCGCCGCGAATCGGATCGCTCATCCGGCAGCTTGGATCACAAATGGCGCCGTGTAGGACAGCAGTTTCTTATGTCCGCTTTCGACCCATTGCGGACATTACGCATCCGCGGCGATAAGCCTACCCAAATGGATGATGCTCTCGCCGCCTTGGAGCGCCTGGCTCGACTCCGCGATGCTGGCACGCTGACCGAGGAAGAATTTATCTCGGAAAAGGGCAGAATCCTTGCGCGCCAGAGCGAGCAGCGTCCCGCTCGCAAGGAGCATGTTCCAAGCAGACATCAATCAGCATCGTGGATGCGGTCAAGGCGAGGCAGGGCAATCGCTGTCACTGCGATCCTCCTCATGGCAGCCGCCGCCGGCAGTTGGTGGTGGTTCTCGCCTTATTGGACCCTGCGCAACATGCAGGCTGCCGTGAAAGCACGTGAGGCGGAGGCATTTTCTAGATACGTCGACTTTGCGAGCCTCCGAGCCGACCTAAAGGCAGACGCCTTTGCAAAGATCGCGAAGGAGGCAAAGGCTTCGAAGGGAGATACTTCTGACGGCTTCGCCATGCTTGGGGCGGCGATGGTGGGCCCGATAATCGACGGAGTGATTTCACCTGATGGCGTCCATGCACTCTTCGCAATGAAGAGGCCTGACGACGATTTCGGCCTCATGGATGCAGCATCAGGCGGCGGCAAGGTGATCAGAACGGGATTGTCCGAGTTCAGAGTCGAAGGAGCGAACGGTGACGTTCTCATATTCACTCTGAGTGGCTTTAATTGGCGCCTGAGCGGTATGGACGAAGCTCCCGTACGAACGAGCCCAGCGCCGCGCCCCGCAAGTGCGGCAACGACGAAGCAGACGCCGACAACGGCCCTTGCACCGAGCGCTTGCTCTGGCTTCTACTCTTACATCCCACGCCACATTCAGACCGAAGTCGCTTTCTCGGTAGAGGTTCAGCCTAGCGCGGTGAATGTGCTCTTCACTGATTACAGCAACATGTTCGGCAGAAAATCCATGAAGTCAGATGGGACGGTTATTTTTCAGGAGCCGAGCGGGCCGGAGAACAGCCTCACCTGTCAGGGTGAAACGGCAGTTGTCGTCCTAGGCGAAGATGCATCATCGAAGGAGCGAACATATAAGCTGAAAAGGACCAAAGGTGACATCTGGTCGGTTGCGAAGGAGCGTGGCTGGGAAGTCGGCGACTGAGCTTCCGATGAAATGTCGCGTCTCTTCTTCGACTGCGATCTTTGTGTCGAGGCGCTCTTATTACCTGCGAATGTCCGCTTTCCACCCAAAGCTGACATTCGACAGCATCCCCTTGCCGTCGCCCGGCTGAGCCGCGAAGCTCCGGCCGTGATCTCAGTGCCGACCAACCCCGCCGCACATTATGCCGGCGACCTCGCCGCGTGGATCGCCGCGGCGCTCGCCGCGCGGTGGCAGCACAAGCGGTGGCCGGAGCAGGCGTCGGCGCTGTCGCGGGTGGTCAGCCCGAGCTATTTCATCGCGCTTGCGCTCGGTGCGCTGGCGGGGGCCTGGTTGCTGGGGTCGGCCAATTCGCTGCGCAGCCTGGTCGCCGCTCCGTCGCACAGCATCGCGGGAGCGCTGGCCGGCGGGATCGTCGCGGTCGAGCTGTGGAAATATCTGCACGGCGTGCGCGGTTCGACGGGCGGCGCGCTGGTGCTGCCGATCTGCGTGGGCATCGCGGTCGGGCGGCTCGGCTGCTTTTTCGCCGGGCTGCCCGATTACACCTACGGCGTTCCGACCGCCCTCCCGTGGGCGGTGGACCTCGGCGACGGGATCGGGCGACACCCGGTGCAGCTTTACGAGTCCTTCGCGATGGCGGGCTTCGCCGCCGTTTACCTGCGGGCGCGGATTCAGGATGCCAATTGGGCCTGCCGCCACGCTTTTCATGCGTTGATTATCTTCTATGCTGGCCAGCGTTTCCTGTGGGAGTTCCTGAAGCCGTATCCGGCGGTGCTCGGTCCGCTGAACGTGTTTCACCTCCTGATGCTGGGGCTGATCGCATATGGATTACTCTGGTGGGGACGCGGCAACGCAACCGAGCATGGAGCGGCCGCCTGAACCGCAGCAGCGCAAGGCGGCGCATTATCTGTTCCACGGCCAGACGACGAGCCTGTGCGAGACCTGCCTCGAGCTGGTCCCGGCCAAGGTGATCATCGAGGATGACCAGGTCTTCTACCTCAAGCGGTGCCGCGACCACGGCGTCCAGAAGACGCTGATCAGCGACGACCTCGATTATTGGCGGCAGCAGAAATTGTGGATCAAGCCGGGCGACCGGCCGCTGACGACGCAGACCCGGACCGAGGCCGGCTGCCCGTTCGACTGCGGCCTGTGCCCCGACCATGAGCAACACAGCTGCCTCGCGATCGTCGAGATCAACGAAGCGTGCAACCTCGCCTGCCCAGTGTGCTTCGCCAACGCCACCGATGTGCACGGCAGCCATCGCAGCGTCGATGAGGTCGAGCGCATGCTCGACGCATTGGTCGCCAGCGAGGGCGAGCCCGACCTGGTCCAGCTGTCGGGCGGCGAGCCGACCATTCACCCGGACTTCTTCGATATTCTCGACGCGGTGAAGCGGCGGCCGATCCGCCACGTGATGATCAACACCAACGGCGTGCGCATCGCCCAGGACCGGGCGTTCGTCGAGCGGCTGGCGAGCTACGCGCCGCGGCTCGAGGTATATCTGCAGTTCGATTCGCTGAACGACGATGCGCTGATGGACCTGCGCGGGGCGAAGCTCAGCCGGATCCGGCGCGAGGCGCTCGAGGCGCTCGAAGCGGTCGGCCTGTCGACGACCCTGGTCGCGGTAGTGAAGCGGGGCGTCAACGACCAGGAAGTAGGCGAGATCATCCGCCACGCGCTGACCTGGACGTGCGTGCGCGGAGTGACCTTCCAGCCGGTCCAGGACGCGGGGCGCAACGAGCATTTCGACGGCCGCTCGAACCGCATGCTGCTGAGCCAGATCCGGCGCGAGGTCGGCAAGTCGGGCGTGTTCTCGATCGACGACATGATTCCGCTGCCGTGCAACCCCGACCAGATTTCGATCGGCTATGGGCTCCGCCAGGGGACGGAGGTGATGCCGATCACCCGGCTGCTGCCGCGCGAGCTGATCCTCAACGGGCCGAACACCATCAGCTACGAGGCCTATCCCGAATTGAAGGCGAAGATCTTCGATCTGTTGTCTCTGGCCACCGCCCAGGCCAACACGGAGGAGAAACTGGCCGGCTTCCTGTGCTGCCTGCCGCAGGCGATGGTGCCGGAGGAGCTAAGCTACGCCAACAGCTTCCGGGTGGTGATCCTGCAGTTCCTCGACCGCTACAATTTCGACCTGGGCACGGTGAAGCGGAGCTGCGTCCATTTCATGACCGAGGACGGCCAGATCATCCCATTCGACACGTACAACACCTTTTATCGCAAGGGCGCCGAGGGAGCCGGGGTGCTCGCCCGCAATCGCGCGCAACGGGGGAGGGGCGTCGCATGAAGATCGTCGGCGGAATCCTGATGGCGATCGGAATCCTGATCGCCGGCGCGAGCGGACTGTGCTCGCTGATGGTCCTGTTCGGGTCGGGTGAGTTTGCCGGCCCCGAAATGTGGTCGGCCGTCCTGGTGTTCGGCGGCATCCCGTTCGCGGTCGGAGGGGGGGTCGCCTTTGCCGGCTATGCACTGATTCGCAACGCGGCCCGCAACGCGGCCGTCAACGCGCCGCCGCCTGACGTCGGCAAGACGTTCGAATGACCTTCACGCAAGCGAACCTGCCGGCGGCGATCGCGTGAAGGAGCTGCTCGGCGGATGTCTCCAGGCCGTGGGCATTCTCATCGCCGGGCTGACGGGCCTGTGCACGGTCATCATGCTGGTCAGCATTAATTCCTGGCGAAGCCTGACCAGCGCGGTCGGCAACCTCCTCGTCTTCGCAATCCCCTTCGCCATCGGGCTGGGACTGATCTTCGCGGGCCGCGTGCTGGTTCGCAGCGGCCGCCAGGACCGCTATTGAGAAAGAGGCCAATGAAGATCGCGGTTGTTGCCCCCAGCTGCACCCTGAAGCGCGAGGCGGCGGAGCGCGTCCAGGCGATCGTCCGCGAGCGCGGCGACTGCGCGCTCGCCGTTCACCCGCAGTGCTTCCTCGCCGACGGCCATTTCGCCGGACCGGACGAGGCCCGGCTCGCGGCCTTGCGCGAGGTCATGGCCGACCCGGCGGTGGACGCGGTGTGGTACGCGCGCGGCGGCTACGGCTCCAACCGGATCGCGGCGGCCGTGCTCGCCGACCTGCCGGATGCTGCGCGCGGCAAGACCTATCTCGGCTACAGCGACGCCGGCTTCCTCCATGCCGGCTTCCACCGGGCGGGTCTCGACGTCGCCTGGGGCCCGATGCCGCAGGACGTGCTCCGCGCGGGCGGCGACGCGGCGATCGGCCGAGCGCTCGACTGGCTGGTTGGGCGCGACCCCGCGGCACTCGAGCCGGACATGGCGGCGCCGGCCATGGCCTTCAACCTGACCGTCCTCTCCAACCTCCTCGGCACCTCGCTCGAGCCGGACTTCACCGGGGTCGACCTGATGATCGAGGAGGTCAGCGAGCACCTCTATGCGATCGACCGGGCGATGTTCCATCTGACCGGCTCGCCGAACGTGCGCCGGGCGGCGCGCCTGCGGCTCGGGCGGGTCGGGGATGTCCTGCCCAACGACACCGAATTCGGGACCGACGAAGTGGCCATCGTCGAGGACTGGTGCCGACGTTCCGGCCTGACATTCGGCGGCCGCGCCGACATCGGTCACGACGCCAACAACCGTGTCGTTCCGTTTACGAGGGAAAAACCATGAATTTCCCTCTGCAATAGCATTGCAATGAATGCGGCTTTGCGCTCTAGAAAGACAGGAACAACAGGAGGGCCTGATGGCAAAAGGTACTGGTCGTAAAGCAGGGGGAGGATTGGCTCGTCCGGTGACACCGTCGGCGGATCTCGCGAAGATCACCGGCAGCGCGCCGCTGCCGCGCAGCCAGGTGGTTTCGAAGGTGTGGGATCACATCCGCAAGAACAACCTGCAAAACCCGCAAAACAAACGGGAAATCGTGGCTGACGCAACGCTGAAGCCGATCTTCGGGGGCAAGGACCGGGTCAGCATGTTCGAGATGAACAAGCATCTCTCGAACCATCTGAAGTAAACCGCGTCGCCAGTTCGCAGATAAGGGGGCTCGCTTCGGCGGGTCCCCTTTTTCGTGCCCGGACGACGCGACTCGGCGAGCGCCGCTCAGCCGCGCCACAGGCCGTCGAGGCGCTCCTGCGTGACCGGGTAGCCGAGATGCTTCGGGATGGTGATGAACTTCTCGCCGTCGCGATCCTCGACCCACGGGGTCACCGGCTCGATCGGATGGGCCAGCGCGTCGGCGCAAATCCCGTCGAAGCTCGAAAATTGGGCGAGGCGCTCGAGGTTGCGCCGAGTCGGGAAAATCAGCCGCGCGGTGCCGCGCCGATCGCGCTCCAGCACCTCGGTCGCCGCCTGCCAGGACGCGCCGGAACATTCGCCCGCGATGACGCTCGGCTGCCACTCGCCGGGCGGCGAGCGGGCGATGAAGAACAAGGTGTCGAAGCGCCGTACGGCGTGGAACTTCGGGACCCAGCGCGCGAAGGCGGTGAGCGCGCCCGGGTCAAGCGTGGCCCCCGCCTGATCGAGGACGCGCGCGAAATCGGCGCCCGCCGCGAGCGCGGCCTGGATCTCGAGGCAATGTTCGCGCCGGGGCCATGACGTAAGGCCGACGGGGATCGCAGTCTCCTCGATCGTCTCGCGGATTGCGGCAACGGCCGCGGGGTCGGCGCCGAGCCGCTCGCCGAACTGCCGGTCCGCTTCGTCGATGCGCCCGCCGGGGAAGACCAGGGCGCCGGCGGCGAAGGCCATGCCCTCGGCGCGCTCGACCATCAGCAGCTCGGGCGCTAGGCCCGGGCGGTCGCGGACGACGATCAGGGTCGCGGCCGGGATGGCGTCTTCGGTCATCACGTGGACCTAGGCGCAGGGAGCGCAAACAAAAAGGGCCGCCGGCGACGCCGGCAGCCCTGATTCTGTCGCGCGTCGCCGCGCTTACATTCCGGCGACGTTCTGCTCGTCGGCGTCTTTCGGATTGACGGTGGTGTCGGCGTTGGCCGCCGCGTTGTCCAGGTTCTGGGCCTGGTTGGCCAGATTATTGGCTTCCGCCGCCGTGTTGACCGCTTCGTTGGCGAGATCGTTGAGCTCGGACGCCGGCTGGTTCAGCTCCGCGTTATTGACCTGGTCCTGGTTTCCGTTGTTGCACGCCGCGAGCAGCACCGACGATCCAATCGCGACCGTGAAAGCAAGCTTTTTCATATCCTTAGGTTCCCCTCAAGAACGAAATCCAAGCATTTTCATATCAGCATGTGGCGGCTACGCGCTAGCCCGTTTTCTTGCGGTTCGGGGCCAAAATCCCTATCTAAGCGGTGCCGGGCAACCGGCTATGTCGGTAGACGGTTAGGTGGAATAGGCATTTCGGACCCGGGGGGCAGTACCCCGGCGCCTCCACCATCAACCCCCTCCGGACGAGGGTTGTTGATGGGGGCGAAATAGGATCGACGAGTGCAATAAAGGCCTGATTGCCGATCGGATTGAGCCACCGTGACGGTTCATTCACACAAGTGCCAACGATAACGAGGCGCTCGCTATTGCTGCGTAACCGACGTCCTCACGGACTGAAGTTACAACGCTAAGCGCGGTCGGACCCCACCGGGCAACAGAAGGGGATTCCAGCGGTTCGGGGAGCACCGGGCAACAGAAGCTCCCCACC
>DASRAY010000141.1:0-9712 GCA_035637935.1 Sphingomicrobium sp. | reverse complement strand
TCGTTGAGCCTGGCCGAACGCTCGGACTTGTCGGTCAGCCGGTAGGCCGCCTCGATGTCCTTGCCGACCAGCGTCTTGAGCTTGTCCTTGGCCGCGGTCTTGGCGTCGCCGGTGGCGAGCTCCCACGGGTCCTTGGCGGCTTTCTCGGCGAGCGCGATGATCGCGTTGCACACCTGCTTGCTCGCCTCGTGGGCGAACATGACGGCGCCGAGCATGACCTCTTCCGACAGCTCCCTGGCTTCGGATTCGACCATCATCACCGCATTGGGGGTGCCGGCGACGACCAGGTCGAGCTTGCCCTCGGCAACTTCGGTCTGGGTCGGGTTGAGGATATATTCGCCCTCGTCGGAGTAGCCGACGCGGGCGGCGCCGATCGGGCCCATGAACGGCACGCCGCTGATGGTCAGCGCGGCCGAGGCGGCGATCATCGCCAAGATGTCGGGCTCGTTCTCGCCGTCGTAGCTAAGCACCTGCGCTATAACTAAAACTTCATTGTAAAATCCCTCAGGGAAGAGGGGGCGAATTGGCCGGTCGATCAGGCGGCTCGTCAGCGTTTCCTTTTCGGTCGCTCCGCGCTCGCGTTTGAAGAAACCGCCGGGGATGCGCCCCGCGGCCGAGAATTTTTCCTGGTAGTGAACGGTCAGCGGGAAGAAGTCCTGGCCCGGCTTGACCGACTTGGCGGCGGTGACCGCGCAGAGCACGACGGTCTCGCCGAGGGTCGCGAGCACCGCGCCGTCGGCCTGGCGGGCAACGCGGCCCGTTTCGAGCTTGAGCGTCTTGCCGCCAAGATCGATTTCTACAGTCTTGATGTTGAACATTTTCGTTCCTTCAGTCCCGGCGGCCGGATGCCAGCCGGTTCAGCATTGGACGGACGTTCCGGTCCGTCAGCGGTTCGGGGCGCTGTTGGCCCCATGAGCGCCCCGCCGAATTGCGGGACTGAACATAAGCGAAGCGGCCCGCACGGGGCCGCCCCAAAAGGTCATTTCCGAAGTCCGAGCTTAGCGATCAGATCGGTGTACCGCGTCTCATCCTTGCGACGCAGATAGTCGAGGAGCGAGCGGCGCTGGTTGACCAGCATCAGCAGGCCGCGACGCGAGTGGTTGTCCTTCGCGTGGCTCTTGAAATGCTGGGTGAGGTTCTGGATTCGTTCGGTGAGGATCGCGACCTGCACCTCGGGCGAACCGGTGTCGCCCTTGCCGCGGGCATGCTCCTTGATCAGCGCACCCTTGCGCTCGGCGGTAATCGACATCGTCTTCACTCCTGTCTTGTCTAAAGGTTGAACCCCCGGACGACCCGAAGGCCATCGGCCGAAGCTTCGACCAGCGCCACCGGAGTTCCCTCCTCGGTGGCGAGCTGAAGCCCCGGCGGCGCGGGGATGCCGACGAGCCTCTGCCCATGACGGAGCAACTCGGCTTGACGGCTAGTGACGGGGAGGGCCGGGATGTCGTCCAGCGCCGCCTGCAGCGGCAGTACCGCCCGCGTCAGTTGGCGCGCCTTAGCGATTTCGGTGAGAAAGTCCAGCGAAACGGCCTGGTCCAGACCGAAGGGACCTGCGCGCGTCCTCCTTAGATAGGAAACATGGCCCACGGTTCCAAGGGCACGGGCGATGTCCCGGGCGAGGGAGCGGATGTAGGTGCCCTTCGAAACGGTCGCGGCGAGGGTGATTTCCATAACGTCATGCTGAACTTGTTTCAGCATCCATTCCGGGGACCCTTGGGCGGGTGGAGAAATGGACCCTGAAACAAGTTCAGGGTGACGGATGATGAGCGATGGGATGGTGACCTTTCGAGCCTTCAGCTCGACCTCCTCGCCCGCCCGGGCCCGCGCGTAAGCGGCTTTGCCCCCGACCTTGAGCGCCGAATAGGCTGGCGGGATTTGTTCGATCTCGCCGGTAAAGCGGGGAAGGACGGACTCGACCTGCTCGGGCGTGGGGCGGACGTCGCGGGTCGCAACGACCTTGCCCTCGGCATCGAGCGTGTCCGTCTCCTCGCCGAACCGGATCGTGAACTCATACGACTTGGTCGCGTCGAGCATTCGGCCGGCGAGCTTGGTCGCTTCGCCGAGCGCGATCGGGAGCACGCCGCTGGCGAGCGGATCAAGCGTTCCGCCATGACCGACCCTGGTCCTGGGCTCGCCCGCCCCGCGCAGGATGCGCTTGACCGCACTGACCGCGGTCGTCGAGCCGAGCCCGACCGGCTTGTCGAGCACGATCCAGCCGTGGAAGCGCGGGCTCGGATGGACTAACAGCTTGGCCTTCTCCATAGCGCGGGCGCACCGCAAGTTCGGTCAGCTAGAGGTTGTCGGATTGCTCCACATAGTCGGCGAATGCGACGCGCGCATCTTCGGTCGCACGCCGGCCGAGCGCCTCGAACGCCAAAGCAGCGGAATCGACGATTTGATGATCGTGGCCGACGCCGCGGCGGTGCTCGACGATGCCGCCGTCGCCTGGCTCGCCGACCATGCGGGCAGTGTCATTGCCTCGTCCGGCGGCCGGCCGCTCGCGGTCGCGATCGAGCCGGCCGAACGCGAGCGCGCGGTCGCGGCGCTTGGCGGAGCGGACACGGGCCTGGCCCTGGTCACCGCGCAGGGCGAGATGTTCGTGCGCAAGCTGCGGCGGCGAGTCCCGCTCATCGCCTGTTCGCTCCGCGAAGATGCCGCGCGCGCGGTCGAGCGGCGGTTGTTCGACAATGTCTACAAGGGCGTCACCGACCTCGTCACCAAATGGGTCTGGCCGGCGCCGGCTTTCTGGGTGACTCGGGGCTGCGCGAGCCTCGGCATCACCCCCAACATGGTGACCTGGCTGGGCGTCCTGCTCGTGCTCGTCGCCGGCGTGCTGTTCTATCAGGGTGCGTTCGCCGCGGGACTGGCGGCGGCGTGGCTGATGACCTTCCTCGACACGGTCGACGGAAAGCTCGCGCGGGTGACGGGCACGTCGAGCGCCTTCGGCAATCTGCTCGACCACGGCACCGATGTGCTGCACCCGCCGGTCTGGTGGTACTGCCTGGCCCACGGCATCGCGACCGGCAGTCCCGACACGGCCGGCCTGGTCTGGCCGGGCCTGTGGGTCATCCTCGCCTGCTACGTGGCGGGCCGCGGGGTTGAAATCGCCTTCCACAAGTCGTTCGGGTTCAACCCGTACATCTGGCGGCCGTTCGACAGCCGCTTCCGGCTGGTCGTGTCCCGCCGCAACGTCATCCTGCTGATCGTCACCCTCGGCCTGCTCGCCAGTGCGGTCGCGGATGCTTTCCTGTTGTGTGCCGCCTGGTCGATCGTCTCGACCGTCATCCAGGCCGTTCGCCTCGCCCAGGCGTTCGCCGCCCGGAGCTCGCAGCCGGTCACGTCCTGGCTTTATTAGCGCCCACCCAGGCGCGCTCGACTCGGCCGGCGCAATCTGCAATCGACTTCGCATGTGCGGCATCGCGGGCTGGTATCGTCGGGGCGGCTCTCCGGTCGAGCGGGACGTCGTGGTTCGTCAGTGCGACCGCATCGTCCACCGCGGCCCCGATGATGCCGGCTATTTCACCGACGGCGATTTCGGCTTCGGCATGCGGCGGCTCAGCATCATCGATCTCGCCGGCGGGCATCAGCCGATCTTCTCGCCCGACGGCCGCCACGCGATCGTGTTCAACGGCGAGATATACAATCATCCCGAGCTGCGCCGCGAGCTCGAAGCGGCCGGCGTCACCTTCCGGACGCACAGCGACACCGAGACCTTGCTCGCCAGCTGGCTGCACTGGGGGGACGCGGCGTGGCTCAAGCTCGACGGCATGTATGCGGTCGCGATCTGGGACCGCGCGGAACGACAGCTCACGCTGGCTCGCGACCCGCTCGGGATCAAGCCGCTCTATTTGACCGAGCAGCGCGGCGGCCTCGCCTTCGCTTCGGAGATCCGGGCCCTGCGCGTGCTTCCGAACCATGAGTTCGACCTCGACGAACGCGGCGTCCACGACTTCTTCATGTTCGGCCATGTCCAGCGCCCGCGCTCGATCTATCGCCAGGTGCACAGTCTCGAGCCGGGGCATGTCCTGCGCATCGGACCGACCGGCGAGGCCGAGGTGCGCGAGTTCTGGCGGCCGCGCTTCCACGCGCGCCACGATTTGAGCGAGGCGCAATGGGTCGAGGAGACCCGGACGCGCCTCCAGGCAACGGTCGAGCGCCACATGCTCGCCGACGTCACGGTCGGCGCATTCCTGTCCGGCGGCGTCGATTCCAGCGCGATCGCCGCCGCGATGACCCGAGTCGCCTCGGCCCCGGTCAAGGCCTTCACGGTCGGCTTCCCCGGCACCTCGACGGACGAGACGGAGTCGGCAGGCCGGATCGCGAACCTTCTCGGCGCGGAGCATATCGTGCTGCCGCTGGAGCCGGCCCACGCAGGCGACCTGTTGCCGGCGGTGCAGGCGGCATTCGACGAACCCTGCGCTGCGACCGCAGCCGTGCCGATCTGGCATCTCTCGCGTCTTGCGGCGCAGCACGTGAAAGTCGTGCTTTGCGGTGAAGGCTCGGACGAGATTTTCGCCGGCTACAAGCGCCAGCGCACGGCGCTCAGGGCGGCGCGGTTGCGCCCCTTTCTGCGCGCCCTTGCGCCCGTGGCGGCCGTCGTCGAGCGGCTCCCGGGCCGCTCCAGCGAATCCTATTACCGCTGGCAAAAGCTGCGCCGCCGGCGGGGCTCGGCGCTGCTCGAGAACAATTACCAGCGCTTTTTCGAGGGCACGCAGATTTCATCGCCGGCCGTGCGCGAGCGGCTCTATGACCCGGCGTTCCATTCCCGCCAGGACGGCGAGGATCGCTTCCAGCGCTTGGAGCGTGAGTATTTCGATTTTCCCGGCGCTCGCTCGCTCGACCCGCTCGAGCAGTTCATGCTTGCGGACATCGCAATCCACATGCCGGGGTCGCTCCTCAACCGGCTCGATCGCGGCAGCATGGCGCATTCGCTCGAGGCGCGGGTACCGTTCCTGTCGCACCATTTCGTCGACTGGACCCTGACCATGCCGCGGGCGATGAAGCTGCGGGGCAAGACCGGCAAATATGTGCTGCGCAAGGCCGTCGAGCCGTGGGTCCCGACGGCCGCGCTGGACACGCGCAAGCTCGGTTTCCAGCTGCCGTTCCGCGACTGGTTCCGCGGCGAGTTCAGCGACTTCGCGCAGGAGGCCTGGAACGACAGCGGGGCCTCGGCCAGCGGCTACCTCGAGCCCAAGGCCGTGGCGCAATTGTTCGAGGAGCATCGCGCCGGGCGCGCCGATCACGGCCGCATCCTCTACGCCATCGCCATGTTCAGCTGCTGGTGGCAACAGCGGGCGGACGTGGTGCAGTCGAACGCGGCTTAGGGGCTCCCAGGCGCGGTCGAGTCGAGGTGCTCGGCCAGCCGCAGCGACAGCGCGATAATGGTCAAAGTCGGATTGGCCCAGCCGCCGGTCGGGAAGACCGAGCTGCCCGCCACATAGAGATTGTCATAGCCGTGGACGCGGCAATCGGCGTCGACCACGCCGGTGGCGGGATCCGCGCTCATGCGGGTGCCGCCCATCTGGTGATAGTTGGCGAGCGGATGGTTACCGATCGTCGGGTCGATCGGCCATTGCGGATCAGGGTCGGCCAGCCAGGCGCTCGGCGTGGCCGAGCCTTTTCCCAGCCGCCGGAGCTCGGCATCAAAGGTGCGCACCAACACCCGCTGGCTGTGCTTGTCGAGCTCGCCCAGCTGCCAGTCGAGGTCGGCGCGGCGGTGACCGAGCGAGTCGCGCTCAGTCGACAGCAGCACGCGGCTGTCCGGGTTGGGGGCCTGCTCCCCGCGCGTGATCAGATAGAGGCTGGTCTTGCCCGCCCGCGCCTTCGCTCGCGCGACCGTCTCTTTGATGTTGGCCTGAAGCCAGGCCCGCACGCCGCGATACAAGTGATCGA
Source organism: Sphingomicrobium sp. (assembly GCA_035637935.1). Taxonomy (GTDB): domain Bacteria; phylum Pseudomonadota; class Alphaproteobacteria; order Sphingomonadales; family Sphingomonadaceae; genus Sphingomicrobium. Next base: position 3,820 of record DASRAY010000141.1, on the reverse strand, counting down.
GCGCACGGCCGCTTCGCGTCGGGTTTAGCGAATGCTTGATGCCCTGGTACAGCTTGTTGCTGATCGTCATGCCGTGCTTCGGGTCACGCTGCAGCTTCAGCGTGACGATGCCGTTGAGCGCCCGCTCGCCCTCCTGCGTCTCGTCGCCGAGCCGGAGCGCGGGCGCGAGCGGCGGGCCGTCGCGCATGAAACGCTTCTTGAAGGTCGCCCACAGCTCGAACGGTTGCGGCGAGTCGATGCTGGCGATGCGCCCGGCGGGGTGCTCCATGAAGAACCGGCCGACCTGATCGCGGGAATTGCCGATCCCGTCCGGCTCGACGTCGTTCGACGCAAGAAGGAGCCGGCTATTCTCGATCGCGCCGCAGGCGACGACGTAGCGGCGCGCGCGGACCTGCAGGAGCGGCCCGTCGAGCGAGCGCACCTCGACGTGCTCGATCCGGCCCCCGCCCGCATCCGCCTGCAGCTTCACGGCATTGGCGTGGAGCAGGACCCGCACTTTAGGGGAATCGAACAGGTCGCGCGCGCGCCCCGCGGCGAAGCGCTCCGCGAGTTCGTCGAAGCGCCACAGCGCGACGTCGATCCGCTTGCGATCGAACCCCGGGTCGGCGATGCCGAGCGCGGCCCAGACGCCCTCGTCATAAGTGAACGCGCCGAGGTCGAGCATCGCATGGGCCTGCTTGTAGTACGGGAGCAGGTCGTCGCGGGTCAGCGGCCAGCCCGAGTGCGGCACCCACTCGCGGCGCCGGAAATCGATCTCGTCGAGAAGCGCGCAGCGCCCGCCCCAGATCGCGACCGTGCCGCCGAAGAAGCGCAGGCGGCTTTGGTCGAGGTCGTAATAGGGCATGCCGACATTGGCGCCGCGGTACAGGTCCTGCGTCTTCTGCTCGAAGTCGAGGCCGCCGCTTTCGAGCAAGATGACGGTGCGCCCGCGCTCGGCCAGCCGGCGCGCCAGCGTGAGCCCGGCGGCGCCGGAGCCGATGATGCAAATGTCGCTCTCGGCAGCGCTCGCCGCCGCCGGATCCTGACGCAGGTCGATCAGCATGCAGGCAGGCCTAGCGCCGCCATCGCGTGCTGACTACCACCACTGTGGCGCCCTAAGGGTTGAGGCCGACCAGCCCGAGCAGGGCCGCCGCGAGCCAGTCGACCAGCGGCGAAACGACGCGGCCGGCGACGTCGATGCCGATCGCCGGAAGCCCGAGCAGCAGAACGACCAGCACCAGCAGCGAATAACGGCCGAGCTTGCGAAAGCTCCGGGCCGCGCGACGCGGCAACAGCCCTTCGACGACGTGGCCGCCATCGAAGGGCGGGATCGGCAGCAGGTTGAAGATGCCGAGGAAGATGTTGATGTAAATGAAATTGAGCGCGTTGAATGCGACGAATCGCGCAATGCCGCTTTCTGCTCCCCCGGATAGCGCAATGGTCGCCGCCAGCAGCAACACTCCGGCAATGGCGAGCAGCAGGTTCATGCCCGGCCCGGCGAGCGAGACCAGGATCATGTCGCGGCGCGGGCGCCTCAGCCGGCGATAGTTGACCGGCACCGGCTTGGCCCAGCCGAAGATCGCGCCGGCGTTGCTGATCGCGAGGATCAACGGCAGGATGATCGTCCCCAATGGATCGACGTGGCGGATCGGGTTGAGGCTCAACCGCCCGCGCTCGGCCGCGGTCGGATCGCCGAGCCGCCGGGCGACCAGCCCATGGGCGACTTCGTGGAACACGATCGCGATCACCAGCGGGACCAGCCAGATTGCAATTTGGTAGATCATCGACTCGCGCATGATGCTTTCACCGCCGCGCAAGGCCGAGCGAGAGTTGGCGCGCCTCGCCCTCGCGCAGCCGCTCGAAGAAGTGGCGACGGCACAGCGCGACATAGCGGTCGTTGCCGCCGATCTCGGTCTGGGCCCCGGACGCCACCGCATGCCCCTCGGCATCGACGCGCAGGTTCATCGTCGCCTTGCGCCCGCATTCGCACACCGCCTTCAGCTCGACGAGCGTGTCGGCGAGCGCGAGCAGGGCGGCCGAGCCAGGGAACAGCCTGGCCTGGAAATCGGTGCGGAGGCCGTAGCACAGCACCGGGATGCCGAGCATGTCGGCGACCTCGCACAGCTGCAGCACATGGCGCTGGTTCAGGAACTGCGCCTCGTCGACCAGGATGCAGTCGAGCTTCCGCTTCTTCCGCTCGTCGGCGACGGCGGTGAACAGGTTGACGCTCTCGTCATAAAGGTGCGCAGGGGCCGACAGCGCGATGCGGGAGCCGATCGTCCCGGCGCCGGCGCGGTCGTCGAACGAGGCGGTCCACAGCATGGTCTGCATGCCACGCTCGCGATAGTTGAAGTCGGCCTGGAGCAGGGTGGTCGATTTCCCCGCATTCATCGCCGCGTAGTAGAAATAGAGTTTGGCCACCGCCGTTGCTTGTACCCCGGCGGAGGCCGGGGTCCAGTCCGAGGCGCCCGAGCGACAGTCGTCAAACCGTAACAATCGGATCCTGAACGAAATTTCACGGACCTGAAACGCCGGCTTCAAATTGAGCTTCTAGTAGCGGCAGCGCATGAAGGTTGCCGTGTTCGTCGACGAGTTGAGCGCCACGGGCGTCGTCAACAATGCCATTGCGGTTGCGGCGAACCTTCGTTCCCGCGGCTGCGACGTCCGGCTGGTGGCCGCGCGTGCCGAAGGGACGCTGAAGCCGACCGTCCCCAAAGACGTCCCGATCGTCGGCCTGCTTCCGCCGGGCCCGGCGACATCGTCCCGATCCCGCCGCCAGTTCCGGACTCTCCGCGCCTATCGCGGGTTTTTGCGGAGCTTCCGGCCGGACGTACTCTTCTCTTCCGGCAATCATGTCCACCTGCCGAGCCTGCTCGCGGCCGGAGCGGCGCCGAACTGTCGAACCGTCGTGCGGATCAGCAACGACCTGCGGCATTCGGCCGACGGCCAGCGGGGGCGCAACCCCGTTTCGCGCTGGCTGCGCGATGCCCGCTTTCGCCTGATCGCCGAGCGCGCCGACCGGCTGGTGTTCGTGTCGGACCGCCTGCGGCGGCAGATCGCGGCCTCGGTGAACGTCGCCGGAAAAGGCGTCGTGATCCCCAACGGGGTCGACCTGATGAACATCCACCGGCGCGCGCAGGAGCATTGCCCACACGACTGGCTGAGCCAATCCGATCCGGTGGTGCTCGCGGTCGGCCGGCTGGTTCGGCAGAAGAATTTCCACAATCTCATTCGCGCCGTGGCGCTGGCTCGAAACGCGCGGCCGCTGCGGCTGCTGCTGCTCGGGTCGGGGCCGCTGCGCGACTCGCTGCTGCGCGAGGCCGATGCGCTGGGCATCGGCGGCGCGGTCGAGATCCTGCCGCCCGTGCCCAATCCGATTCCCTATATCGATCGCAGCTCGGTGCTTGCGCTCCCGTCGTTGTGGGAGGGCTCGTCGAACGTCCTCTTGGAAGCGCTGGCCTGCGAGACCCCGATCGTCGCGTCCGACACCGCGGGCAGCGCCGCCGAAGTGCTCGACGAGGGCCGCTTCGGCCTGCTCGTCAACCCGACCGACGTGCGAGCCATGGCCGACGCCCTGGTCCGGCAAAGCAGCGCCTCGGCGATCCGGCCGGGCGCGCGCGCCGAAGCGTTCAGCCGCGACGCCGCGCTGGGGGCCTATGCCGGTCTGATCCTGAAGCAAGGCTAGGCCGGCCACTCCTCCTTGAGGATCGCGAACAGCACGGTGTCGCGTACGTGGCCGGTCCAGGTGATGCGATCGGCGCGGAGCACGCCTTCGCGCACCGCGCCGAGCTTCTTCATCGCCGCCTGGCTGCGGCCGTTGCGGCGGTCGACGCGGAACTCG
>DASRAY010000140.1:0-5450 GCA_035637935.1 Sphingomicrobium sp. | reverse complement strand
CGCGGCCCCCGCGGCCCGCGCCGCGAGCGCGAAGGCGGCGGCGACGACCACGGCCCCGCGCCGGAGTTCGCGCCGGCGTTCCTGACCGGCGGCGACGACGAGTAAGCCCTAAGCTCCTCCCTGAGCTTGCTCGGGGAGGGGGACCATTCACCGCAGAGTGAATGGTGGAGGGGTCCGGCGAAGGCCGGGGTCCAGACCTGAAACGAGAAGGCCCCGCGAGCAATCGCGGGGCCTTTTCGTTGGGGCGTGCACTGTCGGCCGGTCGGGCGTATAGCGAGCGCGGAGCAACCTGCTCGGGACGCCGCCGGCGCAAGCCCGCCGGCGCATCGCTCTTCCATCGGCTGGAAGAGGAGCAGCGATCATGCGCGCAACATCCATCGCAGTCACATCGATCTTCGCCGCCGGCCTTGCGCTCGCCGCGCAGAAGGCGGCCGCCGGGGGCCCGATCGGCACAAGCGGTGGCCCGCAGCCCGGATTCAGCGGCTGCGTTTATTATCAGCACGCGGGATTCCAGGGCGAGCGCCAGGCAATCGCCGGCGGAACCCGGCGGCGCTACGTCGGCGATCATTGGAACGACCAGATCTCCTCGATCGCCTGCAACCGCAGGGCCTCCTGCCGCCTGGTCGTCTACGAGCACATCAACTATGGCGGCGCGAGCCGGATCTTCTACCCGAACACCCAATATGTCGGCGATCAGTGGAACGACCGCATCAGCTCGATGATCGCGCGCTGCGGCGACAGCAAGGACGCGGGCGGCGAATGAGCCGCAGCGCGCCGGGCGCGAGGGCGGCGGCGAGGACCACGGCCCCGCGCCCGAGTTCGCGCCGGCGTTCCTGACGGGGGATGATGATTAATCTGATCGGTCATCCCGGACCTGATCCGGGACCCGCCTAACGAAGGGCCGTTCCGCAAGGAGCGGCCCTTTTCTTTTCACACGAAGGCGTGAAGAACCGCCGCGATGCGGGGGGCCCGCGCGAGATGCGCGGCAATCTGTTCGTGGCTCGGCGGCGGTGAGCGCGGGCGCGCCCGATCGCGCGGCGACGTTGAGCCGCCGGCGGCGGGGCGGTAGACTGGGCCGCCGCGGGAGGGGGATGCCATGGACGTGTTCGTCAGCGTCGGGACCGGGCTCAATGCGGCGCAGGAGGCGTTCGTCTCGGCGGTCGAGGAGCGGCTGAAGGCGGTCGGATTGAACCCGTGCACCATCGGCCGCAATACCTTCAGCACCGAGGCGCCGCTGCACGCGGTGATCGAGCTGATGGACCGCTGCGTCGGAACGGTCATCGTGGCGCTCGAGCGCTATCGGGTCGAGCGCGGGGTCGAGCGCCCCGCCTCGCCCCAGGAGAAGGCGCTGACCGACGTCGGCTTCCCCACCGCCTGGAACCAGATCGAGGCGGCGATGGCCTATGGCCGCGGGCTGCCGCTGCTGGTCCTGGTCGACCAGCAATTGCGCTGCGACGGGCTGCTCGAGCGGGGCAACGACTGGTTCGTCCACGAGGTGCCGCTCGACCCCGCGGCGCTCAACAACCCGGCCTTCACCGGGCTCTTGAAGGACTGGCGCGACCGGATCGAGCAGCGCACCGCCACAGCGGCCGCGACGACGGCGGCGCCGGCGGCGGCGCCGCGCGACCCGGCGAGCATGACCGTCGCCGAACTGGTCGGGGCGCTGAAGCCGTTCCAGCTGTGGACCGCGCTGGTCGCGCTGGCCGGCGCGCTGAGCGGCGCATTCTATCTCGGACTGAGGCTCGGATCCGGGTGATTTACATCGATTTTCAATAATGTTCTTGCCGACTTTCGATAAAGATCATATCGTTTATCGATATTCCGAGTCGCAGGAGCTTGCACCCGATGTCCAACCAACCGTCCACCGCGCTGCCGGTCGCTTATGTCGTGCTGCGCCTGCTGATCGTCCTCAACTGGATCTACGGCGCGTGCATCCTCGCGCTGCTGATCTTCTCGTTCGTCAACGAGCCGTTCCTGCTGCGCGCGCTGAAGCTCGGCTCGGTCGGCGAGAATCCGGGGCTGGTGATCGGCATCCGGGCGATCGCCGCGCTCGGCATCCTCGCCGTGCCGCTCAACCTCGCGCTGCTCAAGCGCCTGGTGGCGATGGTCGGGACGGTCCGCGTCGGCGATCCGTTCGTCGCGTCCAACGCCTATCGCCTCAACGCCATCGCCTGGCTGCTGCTCGGGCAGCAGCTGCTGAGCCTCGCGATCGGGCTCATCGCCAAGGCGGTGTCGACCCCCGCCCACCCGCTCCACGTCGACGCCGGCTTCTCGCCCGGCGGCTGGCTGGCGGTGATCCTGACCTTCGTCCTCGCCCGAGTGTTCGCCGAAGGCACGCTGATGCGCGAAGACCTCGAAGGGACGGTGTGACCGTGGCGATCGCCGTCAAATTGGACGAGCTGCTGCACGCGCGGCGGATGACGCTGACCGAGCTCGCCGAGCGGGTCGACATCACGCTCGCCAACCTGTCGATCCTCAAGACCGGCAAGGCGCGCGCGATCCGCTTCTCGACGCTCGAGGCGATCTGCGCGGCGCTGCACTGCCAGCCGGGCGACCTGCTCGAGTTCTCGCCCGACAGCGACGCGGCGGAGGCGGCATGACCGCGCCCGCCGCACCGGAGGAGCTGTCGCTGCTCCGCCTGTACGTCATGCGCGCGGTCTATTTCCTGATCGCGTTCGGCGAAGGCTCGCAGGTGGTGCCCGCGCTGTTCGTCCATGAGCCGACCGCGCGCGGCGTGATCCCGGCGCTGCTCAGCGGACTCTGCCTGCTGTGCGTGCTCGGGCTTAGATATCCGAAGGCGATGCTGCCGCTGCTGCTGTTCGAGATGGCGTGGAAGACCATCTGGTTCTTCGCCTTCGGCCTGCCGCAATATCTCTCGGGCGAGGTCCCGCCGACCTTCGCCGAGGACTTCAAGGCGATCACCGTCGGAGTCGTCATCATGCCGTTGGTCGTCCCGTGGGGCTACGTCTGGCGCCACTATGTCAAAGCCGCGGGGGACCGCTGGCGGTGAGCGCGGCGGCGCCGAGCTTCTGGCGCCGCGGCAGCGAGGAGGTCTCGCTGGCCCGGCTCCATCTCATGCGCGCGACCGCGCTGCTCGGCGTCTGGGGCCTGTTCGCAACCATGCAGGCCCTGTTCGTTCACGATCCGCTCGATCGCGGAGTGCACAAGGCGCTGATCGGCGGCCTGTGGCTGATGGCCGTCCTCGCCTTCCGCTACCCGCTCAAGATGGTGCCGATCCTGCTGTTCGAGATGACGTGGAAGCTGGTCTGGCTGCTCGCCTTTGGGCTGCCGCAATATTGGTCGGGCGCCGGCTCGCCGCGCCTGGGCGAAGATCTGTGGAGCATCGGCGTCTTCCCCTTCGTCTGCGCGATCGTCATCCCGTGGGGCTATGTGTGGCGGCACTACCTGCGCGCGCCGGGAGAGCGCTGGCGCTAGCGGCTCTCCGCATTCGGGCCCGCCCAAGAATATTTCTCGTCACGACCAAGGAAGTTCCGAGACGGCGCGTCTGAGGGCAAGCGGGCGATGATGCGCGCTGGTGAAACGGGGGAGTTGCATGAGCCTTGCACGGCACAAGCTCTCTGATACATTATCACACGAATGGGGGAAATTGTGATGCGCGTAATGGTATTCGCTTGCGTGGTCCTGGCGGCGAGCACCGCCCTGGCGTCCAGCGTTTTCGCGCAGCCCGACGCGGCGCGTGCTCCGGCTCCGGCCAACCCCGCGGTCAAAGCCCTGGTGCGCGGAGTCAACGCCGAGGGCCGGGTCCGCGACCTCGACGTGCGCAAGCTCGACGTCCGCGTCCGGCTGCGCGGGGCGCTGGCCGAGACGAGCATCGAGATGCGGGTGTTCGCGACCACGTCCGAATCGGTCGAGGGGCGAGTCCATGTCGACCTGCCGCCGGGATCGATGGTCACCGGCTATGCCGTCGACATCGGCGGTGTGATGGTGGAAGGCTCGCTGGTCGACGCGCCCAAGGCCAAGGCCGCTTACGAACAGCAGGTCCGCAAGAACATCGATCCGGGGCTGGCCGAGATCGACGCGGCCGGCGGCTTCAACACGCGCATCTCCCCGATCGACGACAAGAAGGGCCGGACCGTCCGGCTCAAGTTCGTCAGCCCGATCGGGTCGAGCTGGGAGCTGCCGCTCGGCGTCAACGCCAGCCAGGGCTGGTCGGTGGACGTCGCCGCGGCCGGCGCGGGCAGCGACGCCTACGCGGTCGCGCTCGGTTCCCGGCCGGCCTCGGGCGGCGCCAATCTCACCGAGCGCGGCACCGGCCGGCTCGACGGCAGCCTCCGGATCGAATCGCTGCGGAGCGCAGAGGGGATCGCCAGCCGCCATCCCACCGGCGAAATCTTCTGGCAGGCCGCGGGGCCGCTGCCGCCGGCGGTCGCGTCGACCGGGGGAACGGTGCGAATCCTGTGGGACCGCTCGCGTTCGCGACGCGACCAGGACCATAAGGCCGAGCTCAAGCGGGTCGACGAAGCGCTGAAGGCGCTGGCGCCAGCCCGGATCGAATGGGTCGCTTTCTCGTCGGGCACACCGCAGCGAACAGTGCTGTCGAGCCCGGCCGACGTCGCGGCGCAGGCCGCGGCGCTGCGCTATGCCGGCGCGACCAGCTTCCAGACCATTGCCGGCGAGTCCCCGGTCGACACCTGCCTGCTCGTCTCCGACGGCCGCGCGACGCTCGACCAGTCGCCGGTCCAGGCCCTGCCGTGCCGGTTGTTCGCGATCGCCTCGGATCGCGGCGCGGACTGGGCGCGGCTCGGCGCGCTGGCTTCGGCCAGCGGCGGCCAGCTGGTCGAAACCAGCGGGCGCAAGGTCGACTGGAACGCGGCGACGGTCGAAGCCGTGGTCGACGCCGCCGGCAACCGCCTCGACTTCGTCCCCCTGCCCGCGCGCCGCGGCGAATGGCGCATCGCGGCCCGAGCCCCGGCCAGCGGGCCGATCCGCGTCCGGGTCGGGGCGACGACGGTCGAGCGCCAGCCGCGCGGGCCGGCCGAGCCGTTCGCCGGGGAAGGCGCGGTCCTCGCCACGGCGAAGCTCGCCAGCCTCGAGGGCACCGCGGCGCGCAAGGCGTTCGTCGACCTTAGCCGGCATTATTCGATCGCCAGCCCGAGCCTGTCGTTCGCCGTCCTCGAAACCCCTGAGGATTATGTCCGCAACGACATCACGCCGCCGGCCACCTACGCCCGGCTCGCCGAGTGGCGCGACCTGCGCGAGGAAGCGGACGAGGACAAGGCCGACGCCAAGGCCAAGCGGTTCGACGCCCTGCTCAAGCAATGGCGCGAGCAGGTCGCGTGGTGGCAAAAGGACTACGACCTGACGGCGCGGCCCGCGCAGAACCAAAGCGCGAAGGACGGAAGCCCCGTAGCCCCGCCGCCACCACCGCCACCGCCACCACCGCCGGCGGTTAGCTCGCCGCCTCCGCCGCCGCCCGCGGCCGAGCGCGA
>DASRAY010000139.1:0-38469 GCA_035637935.1 Sphingomicrobium sp. | reverse complement strand
GGCCGCTCGCCGTAGCTCTTCGCAACGGCATCCGCGTCGATCACCGTCTTCGACCGCACGTCGTCCTTGGCCAGCGCAAGCTTCGCGGTCCCTGCCGAGCCGAGCATCGCAGCGCGTTGCGCCCGCAGCTCGTGGAGCTTGGCGAGTCGGCCCTGGTTGCGCCGCCGCCGCGCGGTGACCCCGCGCTGCAGCCAGTGCAGCTCGAGCTTCAGCTTGGCGTCCAGCTTCTCGGCGGCGCGCGCTTCCTCCTCATAGATGCGCTCGGTCCACGCCTCGAACCCGCCGAAGCCGATCTCGGCGCGGCGCAACGACCCGCGGTCGAGCCACAGGCAGCTGTTGGTCAGCCGAGTCAGGAAGGTGCGGTCGTGGCTGATGACGATGAAGGCGCCGGTGAAGCGCTTCAGCCAGTCCTCGAGCCATTCGATCGCCTTGAGGTCGAGATGGTTGGTCGGCTCGTCGAGCAGCAGCACATCCGGCCGCTGGGCGAGGGCGCGGGCGATCGCCGCCCGCCGCCGCTCGCCGCCGCTCGCCGTCGCCACCGGGCGCGCGAGGTCGACCGCGAGCTGGTCGGCGATCGCCGCGGCCTCGTGCGGCTCGGGCGCGTCCGGCCCGTGCAGCACCCATTCCCCGAGCGTCGCCCGCCCGGCCATCGGCGGGTCCTGCTCGAGCAGCACGACATGCGTGCCCGGGACGATCGTCCGCTTGCCCTCGTCGGTGTCGATCAGGCCGGCGAGGCATTTGAACAGGGTCGTCTTGCCGGCGCCGTTGCGGCCGATCAGCGCGAGCCGGTCGCGCTCGCCGAGGTACAGGTCGAGCCCGCGCAGCAGCCAGCCTTCGCCCTGGACCAGGCCCAGGCCTTCGTAGGAGAGAATCGGGGCAGCCATTCGCCGCTGCTGGCATCGAATCGCCGCTTCTGCCACCCTCCGGAGGATGGCGCGGACGATCATCCTCTACGCGGCCCTGCTCGCGCTCGCCGCCGCCGCGCTCAACTGGCTCCAGTATCGCTACCTCGCCCATGCCTTCTCGACCGAAATCTACATCGGACTGATCGCCGCGGCGTTCATCGTCCTCGGCGCCTGGGTCGGCAACCGGCTGACCCCACGGCGCGCCGGGCCCGACCGCTTTGTCCGCAACGACGCGGCCGTCCGCTCGCTCGGCCTGTCGCCGCGCGAAGTCGAGATTCTCGACGCCCTCGCCTCGGGCCAGTCCAACAAGGAGCTCGCCCGCCGCTTCGGAATCTCGCCCAACACGGTGAAAACCCATCTCGCGCGAATTTACGGGAAGCTCGACGTCGAGCGGCGGGTGCAGGCGATCGAAAAAGCGCGCATGCTGGCGATGATTCCCTGACCCGGACGGACGATCGGGGCCAAATCACCCTTCCGGGCGATAGCGGTCGCGGTTGTTTTCGGCCTATGCAGCGCTGGCAATCGGAGGGGATATCGGATGCCAGTGATCGGAATGGGCGGCTATTTCTTCCGCGCCCACGACCCGCAGAAACTCAAGGCGTGGTACCGCGAGCATCTCGGGGTCGGCGGCGGTTGCGGGACCGACGCGGACGGCCAGTCGAACGAATGGGTCTGGTTTCATGAGGGCGGGCCGATGGTGTTCGAGCCGTTCAAGGCCGACACCGATTACTTCCCGGCCGACCGGACCGCGATGGTCAACCTCCGCGTCCGCAACCTCGACGGCCTGCTGGAGCAGCTGCGCGCCGCCGGGATCGAGGTGATCACCAAGGAGGAATGGGATTCGATGGGGATCGGCCGCTTCGCCCGGGTCCACGACCCCGAGGGCAACCCGATCGAGCTGTGGGAACCGCTCGGCTGAAAGGTAAGCGACCATGAGATATTCGCTCGTTTACGGCGGCCTGTCCGGCGCCGTCGCCATCTCCGTCCTGGTGTTCAGCCTGGCCTTCAACCTGCCCAATCACAGCCATTCCTTATGGTTCGGCTATCTGGTGATGCTGGTCGCGCTGTCGCTGATCTTCGTCGGCGTGAAGCGCTACCGCGACGTCGAATGCGGCGGGGTGGTGAGCTTCGGCCGGGCGTTCGCGGTCGGGCTCGGAATCGCGCTGGTCGCGGCGGTGATCTACGCCCTGGGCTGGGAGCTGTACCTGGCGGTTTCGGGCAAGGATTTCATGGCCGAATATACGGCCTCGATCCTCGACCGGATGCGCGCCGAGGGCGCGACGCCCGCGGCGATCGCCGCCAAGGCCGCCGAGATGCGCTCGATGGCCGAAGCCTACCGCAACCCGCTGTTCCGGCTGCCCATGACCTTCGTCGAAATCTTCCCGGTCGGCCTGGTCGTGACCCTCATGTCGGCAGCCTTGCTCCGCAATCCCAAGCTGCTTCCGGCGCGGAGCTGAGGGCCCGGTCACGACAGGGTCTGGCGTCGGCGCTCTTTTCGGCGCAGACTTGCCCGCCTGAACGGGGGCGTTCCGGCACATTCATAACGCATTCAATGCGCCGTGCTAGAAAGCCGCCAGCAAAAGAGTCGCGTGTATGACCCTGTTCCGTACCCTTCTTGCGGCCGTGTTGGCCGCCCTTGTCGCCGGCGCGCCTGCGCTGGCCGATCCGCCGCGCGATGCCGACAAGGCCTTCCGCGACAAGGAACAGGGCCGCTCGCTCCCGCTGCCGCAGATCGAGCGGCGGGTCATCCCGTTCATGGGCGGCGCTGATTATCTCGGGCCCGAGCTCAACGGCGGCACCTATCGCATGAAGTTCATGGAGAATGGACGGGTGATCTGGGTCGACGTCGACCCCCAGACCGGCCGAATCATCCGCCGCTCGCGGCCGTAATCCCGGCGCGATTGACATTCCCCGCGCATTTCCCACTTCGTTCCGCCTAAGCAACCGATTGCCGCAACACGGGTTGACGGCGAAGATGAACAGGTTCGGGGAACCCCAATGCGCGTTCTGATCGTCGAAGACGAACCCAATCTCGGGCGGCAGCTGCGCTCGACGCTCGAGGGCGCGGGCTACGCCGTCGATCTCGCCACCGACGGCGAGGACGGCCATTATCTCGGCTCGACCGAAAACTATGATGCGGTCATCCTCGACCTCGGCCTGCCCGAGATCGACGGCCTCACCGTGCTCGACCGCTGGCGCCGGGAGGGCCGCAAGATGCCGGTCCTGGTGCTGACGGCGCGCGACAGCTGGTCGGACAAGGTCGCCGGGCTCGATGCCGGCGCGGACGACTATCTGGCGAAACCGTTCCAGACCGAGGAGCTGATCGCGCGCCTGCGCGCCCTGATCCGCCGCTCCTCGGGCAACGCGTCGTCGGAGCTCAAGGCCGGCGATATCCGCCTCGACACGCGCTCGGGCAAGGTCACCAAGGACGGCGAGCCGGTCAAGCTCACGGCCCAGGAATATAAATTGCTGTCCTACCTCATGCACCACAAGGGCAAGGTGGTCAGCCGGACCGAGCTCATCGAGCATATCTACGACCAGGACTTCGACCGCGATTCGAACACCATCGAGGTATTCGTCACGCGCATCCGCAAGAAATTGGGCGCCGACGTCATCACCACCATCCGCGGCCTCGGTTACAGTCTCGAGGAACCGGTCAGTTGAACGATGAAGCCGCCCCGGTGACGGCGGCGGCGGAGGTTCCCCGCGCCGCGCCGCGCAGCGTCCGGCGCGCGGCGCGTACCGGCTCGCTGACGCGGCGCATGATCGGCGTCGCGGCGCTGTGGATCGCGGCGCTGCTGGTGCTCGGCGGCGTCGGGCTCGACCGGGTGCTGAGCCGCTCGATCATCGACAATTTCGACAACCAGCTGGTGTTCGTCCTCAACAAGTCGCTGATCGCCGCCTCGGAGATCGGGCCCGACGGCGAGGTGCGGTTCAACCGCGCGCCCGCCGACCAGCGCTTCATCGAGCCCTACTCCGGCCTCTATTTCCAGATCAGCGGCGACGGCGCCGACACCTTCGCGTCGCGCTCCCTGTGGGACCGGCGGCTGCAGGTCGACGACATGCACACCGACACCAGGCCGCATCTTTACGACAGCGACGAATTCTCCACTTCGGGCCATGCCGAGCCGCTGCGCATCGCCGAGCGCGACGCCATCCTGCCCGGATCCAAGGTGCGCTGGCGGTTCCAGGTCGCGCAATCGCGCGAGACCATCGACGACCAGATCCGGCGCCTGCGCTCGACCCTGTTCTGGAGCTTCCTCGCGCTCGGCGCGGGCCTGCTGGTGCTGGCCGCGCTGCAGACCTTCTACGGCCTGTGGCCGCTGCGCCGGGTGCGGCGCGAAGTCGCTCTGATCCGATCGGGCGCACGGACCAGGGTCGGCCATGACTTCCCGACCGAGATCCGGCCCCTCACCGAGGAGATCAACCAGCTGCTGTCGCACAGCGAGGCGCAGGCCGAGGAAGCCCGCCGCCACGCCGGCAACCTCGCCCATGCGCTTAAGACCCCGCTCACCGTGATCACCAATGCCGCGACCGCGGATTCGCCCGACCTCGACTCGACGGTGATCCGGGAATCGGCGGCGATGCGGCGCCAGATCGACCATCACCTGGCGCGCGCCCGGGCGATCGGCCGGCGGGCGTCGGCGCAGGCGCGGGCCCGGGTGTGGGAGAGCCTCGAAGCGGTCCAGCGCGCGGTCGACCGGCTCTACGAGAATGTCACGGTCGATATCGCCGGCAATCATGACGCCGAGGTCCGGGTCGAGCGCCAGGACCTCGACGAGATGCTCGGCAACCTCGTCGAGAATGCCGCCAAATATGGCGGTGGCCGGGTGTTCGTGACGGTCGAGGCGAAAGGCCGCACGGTCGACATATTGATCGAGGACGACGGCCCCGGCATCCCGCAGGAGGACATCGGCTCGCTGTTCACCCGCGGCGCCCGGCTCGACACGACCGGCAAGCCGGGCACCGGCCTCGGCCTCGCCATCGTCCGCGACGTCGCCGAGATCTACGGCGGGTCGATCCACCTCGAGGAAAGCGAGGACCTCGGCGGCCTGCTTGCGCGCCTGACGCTTCCGGCAGGCTAGTTCCTCCCCCTCCCCGGCCTGCGGCCAGGGAGGAAAGCGAGGCCGAAACCATTCGCCCGTTCGTCGAACGAGGCTTTGACGAAGCGCCGTCGAACGGGCATTAGGCCACCCGCATTCCGGGGAGGTATTTTCCATGAAGATCAAGATGTTGGCTCTTACCGCAGCGAGCTTGCTGGCGTTTGCGCCGGCTCTCGCCGCGCCGAGCAAGCCGGTCTACGGCAGCTGGGGCTACGACCCGACCGCGATGGACAGCGCGGTCAAGCCCGGCGACGACTTCTTCGATTACGTCAACGGCAGCTGGTTCAAGCGCACCGACATTGCCGCCGACCGCACCTTCGCTGGCATCGACTCCGTCCTCAACGACCAGATCGAAAAGGACGTCCGCGCGATCGTCGAGGACCAGGCCAAGGACCCGAGCGGCAACGGCCGCCTAGGGCAGCAGATCGGCGACCTCTACGCGAGCTGGATGGACGAGGCCCGGGTCGAGCAGCTCGGCACCGCGCCGCTGGAGCCCTATCTGGCGCGGATCGCCGCGGCGAAAACCCGCGGCGACCTCGTCGACCTGTTCGCCGAGCCCGGTTACGATTCCCCGATCGGCTTCTTCATCTATCCGAACCTCAAGGATCCGACGCACTATTCGGCCTATGCCTCGCAGGACGGCCTCGGCATGCCGAACCGCGACTATTACCTGCTCAAGGGCGCGAAATATGACGCCTACCGCAAGGCCTATCGCGATTATCTGGTGACTCTCCAGACGCTCGCCGGGATCAGCGATCCGGCGGGGCGCGCCGACCGCGTCATCGCGCTCGAGACCGCGATCGCGAAGATTCAGTGGACGCCCGAGCAGAGCCGCGACGTCGACAAAATCTACAATCCGATGAGCCGCGCCAAGCTGCGCGCCTTCGCTCCGCAGTTCGACTGGGACCGAGCGCTCGGCAAGCTCGGCCTCGGCGACGTCGACACGCTCGTGGTCGGCGAAACCACCGCGATTCAGGGCGAGGCGAAACTGTTCGCGTCGGTCCCGCTCCAGACCTGGAAGGACTGGACCGCGGTCCACTTCATCAGCGACAACGCGCAATATCTGCCCAAGGCGTTCGACGACGCGAAGTTCGGCTTCTACTCGAAGACTCTGCGCGACGTGCCCAGCCAGCGCGACCGTTGGAAGCGCGGCGTCGATCTCGTCAACGGTGCGCTCGGCGAGGGCGTCGGGCAGATCTACGTCCAGCGCCACTATCCGCCGGAGAGCGACCGGCAGATGCATGAGCTGATCGACAACATCCTCGCCGCGCTCAAGGACAAGATCGAGAGCAACGGCTGGATGGACCAGGCGACCAAGGCGCGCGCGCTGCAGAAGCTCGCGACCTTCGATCCGCGCATCGGCCACCCGGTCAAGTACATCGATTATTCGTCGCTGGAGGTGAAGCGCGACGATTTGCTCGGCAATGCGATCCGCTCCGACGAGTTCGACTGGAAGCTGCTACTGTCGCGTTTCCCCAAGCCGGTCGACCGGACGCTGTGGGACATGCTGCCGCAGACCAACAACGCTTACTACGACCCGACCCAGAACCAGATCACCTTCCCGGCCGCGATCCTCCAGCCGCCCTATTTCGACCCGGGCGCCGATCCGGCGTCCAACTACGGCAGCATCGGCGCGACCATCGGGCATGAGATCGGGCACGGCTTCGACGACCAGGGCCGGAAATTCGATGCCCATGGCCGGCTGACCGACTGGTGGACCCCGGCGACCGCCAAGCTTTACACGGCGCACGCGGACAAGCTCGTCGCCCAATACAATGGGTACGAGCCGATCCCGGGCGTCCACATCAAGGGTCAGCTGACGCTCGGCGAAAATCTCGGCGACCTCGGCGGGCTCGAAGTCGCTTATGCGGCGTACCGCAAATATGTCGCCCAGCACGGCGAGCCGCCGGTCATCGACGGGCTGACCGGCGACCAGCGCTTCTTCATCGCCTACGGCTACAGCTGGGAGACCAAGCAGCGCGAAGGCGCGCTCCGCGCCCAGCTGCTGACCAACGAGCACAGCCCGGCCAAGTACCGGGTCAACGGCGTCGTCCGCAATTTCGACCCCTGGTACAAGGCGTTCAACGTCCAGCCCGGCGACAAGCTGTACCTGCCGCCGGAGAAGCGGGTCCACGTTTGGTGAGCTGAAGTTCCTCCCTGGCCGAAGGCCAGGGAGGGGGACCGTCGAACGCAGATTCGAGGGTGGAGGGGTAGAAGGCGCCGGCGCCAGTTACCCCTCCAGCATGCTCCGCATGGTTCCCCTCCCCATCGCGTCGCGACGGGGAGGAACTTGAAGGCGGCCACTCTCCCGCCTAACGCGGCGGCGTGACCGCCACCGTTCGTTCGCTTCGTGACAAGCGCGAGCCTTCGCTCGACCCGATGATCGCGCTCGTCGCCGATGACATGAACGGGGTCAATGCGGTCATCCTCGAGCGGATGCAGAGCAAGGTCGCGCTGATCCCCGAGCTCGCCGGCCACCTGATCGCCGGCGGCGGCAAGCGCATGCGGCCGATGCTGACCCTCGCCTGCGCCGGCCTGCTCGACTACCCCGGCACCCGCCACCACAAGCTCGCCGCCGCGGTCGAGTTCATCCACACCGCGACCCTGCTTCACGACGATGTCGTCGACGGCTCGGGCATGCGCCGGGGCAAGCGCACCGCCAACCTCATCTGGGGCAATCCGGCGAGCGTGCTGGTCGGCGATTTCCTGTTCAGCCGGGCGTTCGAGCTGATGGTCGAGGACGGCAGCCTCAAGGTGCTGCGGATCCTCAGCCACGCGTCGGCCGTCATCGCCGAGGGCGAAGTCGAGCAGCTGACCGCGCAGCGCCGGATCGAGACCGGCGAAGAGCAATATCTGACGATCATCAGCGCCAAGACCGCCGCCCTGTTCGCCGCCGCCTGCCGCGTCGCCCCGGTCGTCGCCGAGGCGAGCGAGGAAGCCGAGCTCGCGCTCGAATGTTACGGCCGCAATCTCGGCATCGCCTTCCAGCTGACCGACGACGTGATTGATTATGCGTCGGACGCAGCGACCATGGGCAAGGGCGTCGGGGACGACTTCCGCGACGGCAAGATGACCCTGCCGGTGATCCTCGCCTACGCCCGGGGGAGCGAGTCGGACCGTCAGTTCTGGCGCTCGGCGATCGGCGGCGAGCGCTCGTCGGACGACGATTTGGCGCAGGCTGTCGGCCTGCTCCAGGCGACGAACGCCCTGTCCGATACGATCGATCGCGCGCTTCATTACGGCCGCCGGGCGATCGACGCGCTGGCGATCTTCCCGCCGGGCAAGGCGAAGGCGGCGCTGACCGAAGCCGTCGAGTTCGCGATCGCCCGCGCTTATTAGACGTCGTTGCGGGCGCCCCGCACCGTCCGCACCAGTCCCATGGCGACGAGCACCGCCGCGGCCGCCAGCGACACCCCCAGCGCGACACCGCGTGAGCGATCGTCGAGCGGCAGCAGCAGCGACAGGGTCGCCAACCCCCACACTGAAGCAGCGGCCGGCGGTCCGATGCCGAAATCGCGGACCCGGAACGGGTGCACCACGTGCACCGGCGCGAAGGTCATGACGAGGAGGACGATCGCGACTGCGGCGGCGAGCCACGGCGGCAGCGCCGCGACGTAGAGGTACAGCGCTACGACGTTCCACAGCGCCGGAAAGCCGCGGAAGTACCCGTCGCGGGTTTTCATGTCGCGCCGGGCGAAGGTGTAGAGCGCGGACAGCAGGATCAGCGCCGTCAGCGGCAGCGCGATTGCTGGCGGGAACGCGCCGAGCCGCCACAGGAACCAGGCCGGAACGAACACATAGGTCAGATAATCGACGACCAGGTCGAGCGCCGGCCCGTCGATCCGCGGCAGCCGCTCACTGACCCGCGCGTGGCGCGCGAGCGTGCCGTCGACACCGTCGATCACCAGCGCGGCGAGCAGCCAGACCAACGCCTCACGCGCCCTGCCCGACTCGATCGCCGCGAGCGCCAGCAGCGCCAGCACCGCACCGGCGGCGGTCAGCGCATGGATCGCCCAGGCGGCGATGCGGCCATCGGCCCCCGCTCCCTTTCGTCGCTTCACCGGGCGCCGCCGCCTTCGCTTAGCGGTTCACTTCTCCGCCTTCACCGGCACCATCAAATGCGCATAGGGCGTGCCGGCCCACATCACATAGGGCGCCGAGGTGTCGGGCTTCGCGCCCGACGGATAGCCGGCGAGCACCTCCTTCGAGCCGACGATCATGATGTGCGGCCCGGTCTTCACCCAATCGTTGTCTGCCGTCGGCTTGGTCGCATAGGGATCGGTGTTGCTGGCGTCGGTGCCGCCTTCGAGCATGTACATGACGCCGACCGTGCCCGCCGGCGGCGTCTTCTTGCCGATCCACGCCGCGGCCCATTTCGCGGCGTTGGTGTCCATGCACATCGGGTCCGGCCCTGGCGTCGCCGGGCTGTCGGCCATGCAGGTCCAGCCGTTCTTGCCCTCGCGGATGGTCTTCATCGCGCCGGTGGCGTCGATGGTGGCGATCGCCGCATCATGGGCGATCGCGGCCGGCGCGGCGGATTCGGCACTGGCGACGGGGTCGCTCGACGCGGTGGGGTTCGACTCCGCGAGCGCGGCGTTGCCGCCGGTCGCCGCATCATTGCCCGCCTGGTCCTTGTTGCACGCGGCCGTGGCGAACAGCGCCGCTCCTGCGGCGAGGCCTGCGCAAAGCTTCATAATTCTCATAAGCCCTCCTTCCGACCCGGAAGGAGGAGCGGCTTATCACAATTCAGCTTCGGTCACATGTGAACTCGAAAGGTTGATTTGCGCCGGCGTCTTTGCCACCTGCGGCGGCGATGACCGTCGCGCGCATTTCCGAGCTCGATCGCCGCACGACCCAATCGGGCACGGCCAACACCGGTCGCTGGCTGCTCGAGTTCGAGCGGCAGCAGGCGCTTCGCCCGGACCCGCTGACCGGCTGGAACGGCTCGGGCGATACCAACACGCAGGTCCGGATGACCTTCCCGACCAGCGAAGCCGCGGTCGCTTATTGCGAGCGGCATGGCCTCGCCTACCACCTCGTCCCGGCGCCGCCCGTGCGGCTCAAGCTCCAGGCCTACGCCGACAATTTCCGTTGAGCTGAGGCGCTGACCCGGGCACAATTCCCCCGCCGAGCTAGGGGGAAGGCTGCAATCCGCGGACATAAGGCTGGTCGTCGGCACCCGGCCTGAAGCAATCAAACTCGCCCCCGTCGCACGAGCACTCGCCGAACGCGGGCGGGCGCCCACGCTCATCTTCACCGGGCAGCATGCTGCGCTCGATCCAGGCGACCATCGCCTGGACATTTATCCCGCGCTCCAGCTCGACTGTGCCGGCGAAGAGGATCCCCACGCGCACGTCAGCAAAGTCGAAGCGGCGCTTCGACCGCTGCTCGCGCGGCCCCCCGACCTGCTGATCGTCCAGGGCGATACGTCGAGCGCGCTCGGCGGCGCGCGGGCCGCGTTCGCAGCCACGGTCCCGCTCGCCCATATCGAAGCCGGGCTCCGCACCCGCGACCGCACTCTGCCCTGGCCGGAGGAGGAATATCGTACCGAGATCGACTCCCGCGCCGAACTGCTGTTCGCGCCGACCGACCTCGCCGCCTTCAACCTCGCCTGCGAACGCGTGCCGGGCCGGGTCTACATCACCGGCAACACCGGGATCGACGCGCTCGTCGCGGTGCTTGACGAGCTGCCGGCCGCGGCCCGGCGGGATCCGGCGATCCCCTCGATCCTCGTCACCTGCCACCGCCGGGAAAGCTGGGGCGAAGGCCTCGCGAACGTTTCCGCGGCCGTGCGCGAGGTCGCCTCCCTGGCTCACGTCGACGTCATCGTTCCGCCCAATGCGCATGTCGCCGCGACGCTTAGGCGGCTGCTCGGCGACTGCCCGACCGTCGCACTACTCGACCCCTGCGGTCATCGTAAGCTGGTCCAACGGATGCGCGCTTGCGATCTCATTCTGAGCGATTCCGGCGGAATGCAGGAGGAAGCGCCAGCGCTCGGCGTCCCCCTGCTGGTGCTGCGCGAGAAGACCGAGCGCCCCGAGGGGATCGCGACCGGCAACATGCGGCTGGTCGGAACGTCACCGGAGCGTATCGTGCGCGAGACTCGCCGGCTGCTGTCCGATCCCTCCGCCCACGCGGCGATGTCGCGCGTCTGCTTCCCGTACGGCGACGGCAAGGCGGCGCCACGCATCGCCGCGATCATCGCCGACTGGCTCGACGGCCGCCGCGCCCAAGTCACTCGAGGATCGGTCCCAGCGTCGCAAGGGTGAGGGGCATGCCGTCCCCGTCATGCCCGAAGACCTCCTTCACGTCAGAATCCGAAAGCAGAGCGCGGATACTGTCCGGAAATTGCGCGACAGACAGACTTTGGTCGGCGATGTCGCTCCAGTTGGTCGCCAGATAGTCGGCGAGGATCGGCCAGCGCAGCTCGACGATCGTCCAGCGCGCGAGCGCCTCGACTTCGACCGTCCGCCCTTCGAGGAACGCGCGGGCCTGGTTGAGGCCATAGGCGTTCACCAGCCGCTTCATCGATCGCGGGTTCGGCTCGAGCAGGTGCGACAGCGGTTGCAGCCGATGCTCCGCGGCCTGCATCGCCTCGCGGCTGGTGGTCTGCTTCGCGGCCGCGGCGCGGATCGTCTCGCGCTCGAGGCTGCCCTCCTCGGTCCGGTCGATCTCCGCCTGTATCTCCTCGTGGCTGGTCTTCCCTTCCAGCTCCTTCTCAGCCTCGGCCTCGAGCCGCTTGACGTCTCGGGGGGAGGAGCGCGCGCCGTTTTCCCCGGTTTCGAGCAGGCGCTTCCAATAATCGGCCTGGCGAACCGTCGACAGGCGCGGGATCGCGGTCGACAGCTGGAAAACCTTGTCGAGGAACAGATAGCCGAGCGGGCGGCCGGGCATGCCAATCTGCCCGCCGAAATCGGAATAACGCTTCTCGAAGCTGGAGCAGATCCACTTGCGGTCGCCGGCCACGACATAGACCACCGGCGCTGAGCGCAGCAGAGTCTGGATGCCCTCGAGCAATTCGATCACGTAATTGCCTTCGCAGCGGTCGATGTCGTCGATGAACACTGCGACCGGGCAACCGATTGCCCCGATCAGGCGCTCGTACAGCCGGACGATCGGCCGATACGGCTCGACCGTCGACTGCACATAGGCTTCGGCGGCGTTCTTCGATCCGAAGAAAATCGTCCGGCTCGTGGTCAGCGCGAGTCCGGCGAGCGTGGCCAGAGCGAGCACCGCGGCCCCGATATCCTTGACCGCTCCTGCAACACCCTCGGTATGGCCGGCGACGGCTTGCCAGGCGAAATACAGCAGCACACCCGTCAGCACGAGGCTGAGCGCCACCGGAATCCAGCGCATCCGGATCGTCCATCTGAGCCACACCCAGCGCGCCATCTTGAACTTGAAGGGGCTCTCGCGGCGGACGGCCCCCCACACGTGGGAGATGATCGGCCACCAGGCCGGGGAGCGTTGCTGGTTTCGCCAGGCGTTGAACTCGACGATCAGCCACGGCGGGTCGGACTGTTCGAGGTTGGTCTTCAGGAAATTGAGGATCGACGATTTGCCCGAGCCCCACGGGCCATCGATATGCAGGATGAACGCAGAATCGTTGCCGAGCGTCCCCGACCGCAGCGTTTCGTACACCTGCTTGCCGCGGGTCGCGAGCACCTCGGCGAACGCCTGCCGGCCGAGCGCGTCGACCAGCGCTGGCGCGTCCGACAAAGTGCCGACGGTTTCGGATAGTCGGGAGGGCCCGGCGGCGAAGGCCGCATCCTCCGACGGCGCCGATGGCTCGGATGACGACGCGCCGCGTTCGGCCAGCAGCGGCTCGGTGACGAACTGCTGCCACGCCGCGAGGTCCTCGCCCTCCTCGTGGCTCGACTGGATGTGATCGACGATCATCTGCCGCGCCTGCCGGAGCGCGGTCCCGTCGGCCCGATCGCTGAACGGCCCGAAGTTGCCCGGCGGCTGGCTCAGCAGGGCGAAGAGGAGGTGACGCGCGTCGGCACGATCCCGGTTGACGGTGCGGCGGGCGAGCGCGACCGCGAGCGGCAGGACTCGCGCTCGAACGCTGTCCGATGGAATTGCCGCACCGTTGAGCGGCACCTGTGACGCCCCGGAGCGCTGACGTTGTTCGCTCAGGACTTCATCCACCTTGAAGGCGCCGGCCTGGAGCCATTCCACGAACCAGGTGGTGGACGAATTGACGCCGCGCATTTCCAGCCCGACCGAGCCGATTCCGAGCAGCAGCGCGACCTCGTCGAGTTCGGCCACCGGCGGTGCGTCGGACCCGCCGTCGCGCGCGACCGAGGCAAATTGCCGCGCTTCCTCGAGCACCCGGATCGTTGTCCCATATTCGCGCAGAAACGGCTCGAAGGGTGCAAAATCGACGAACGATCGCGGTGCGTCGGCACTACTCACCGCCATCGCGTCACCCGCTCCACGCAGCGCCCTTGATGCGTACGAATAGCCCGGTGTTATTGAGTCCGCGGCGAACCTTGAACACGCCGTTAGGCTTCGGGTTCGGGTTGGCCTTGGTTTTGGGCGGGAGTTGATCGACGAAGGCGTAGGCCGACTTCGCAACGCCGTCCTTCTTGTCGGCGCTGTCCTTGGCGCCGGTCGATTCGAGGACGATGAGCCCGGGAACCTCCTTGTCGTCGGGCACCCCAAGCATCGATTTCAGGCCGGTGTCGTATTCGATCTCGTGGGGCTGGGAGATCATGATGTGGCCGGGCGGATGGCCCGGCCCGCCGGGCCTGATTTCGCCCGTCTTCGGATCGAGCATCACCAACAGGTTGAGGTCCTTGAAGCTGACTTCGGCAGCCGACGACCGCACCGTTCCGTCAAACCCGTTCCAGATCGCCTTGATGTCGTTGTTCGGGCTGACCGGGCTGGCCGTCGCTGTAACGTCCGACCAGTGGATGCCCTTCCACACGTGGCGCAGATAGTTGCCGACGAGGCCATTGCAATCGAGCCCGAGCCACTTGTCGCAATAGGCCTGGAAGTTCGCCGGCTTGACCATCGCCGGGCTTCCCGGGAGCTCGACGGATGCGAGCTGCAGGATTGCCTGAACGCCTTCGGGAGACCCCTTGCCGGTATAGGGATAGCGCAACAGCAGCCACAGCTGATCGCTGTCGCTCAGCTCGAGTTTGTCGAATTCGCGTTCCTCGACTCCGCCGGGCGTATCGACCCGGACCCGGATCTTGGCGGACTTATCGGCCTTGCGGCGGATGGCGAGATCCTTCTGGATCTTTTGTCCGAGCCGGGTCCGCTCGTCATAGCCGCCGTCTCGGATCTTCAGCAGGTAGCGGTCGACCGCGATGCCGGTCGCGAGGTCGGCGCTTCCCTCCAGCGACGGCACGGTCAGCTCTTCGTACCGCGCAGCATAGTCGGCGGGGGTTTGCACGACCGACCGCTAGCCCTGCACCGCGACTTCCGCCGCCAGCAGCGCCTTGTCGAATTCGACCCCCGACGCCTTGGCGATGTCCTTGAGCGACGTGCGGTATTTGGCGAAGCGCCCAGGCGCGAACTCGATCCCGAACTTCTCGAGCAAATCGTCCTGGCTGAGCAGGAAGCCATATGCCTGAAGCGCCGGCTTCCTGGCGTCGGCGGCTGCAACCACGACGACTTTCCAGAAGCTCCGCGGGATCTTCACCGGACCCTTGCCGAGGTCGACCTCGGGGTCGTCCGCGGCGAGCACCGGGCCGGCGAGGATGCAGGCCCGGGTGTCGCCGTGCTGGAGCTGGCCCTGCGTGTACATTTCGAACCCGCCCCACAGCCCCTCCTTCAGTTGATATTTGCTCGGCGCGGCGGCGCGATTGAAGGCCGCATGCTGGGGCGTGCAATTGGTCCAGTGGAAGGTGTCGGAGTTGGCGAACTCGACTTCCTGCTCGGTGTCGCCCCAGGCGCTGTCCTGGCGGCGCACGATATGCCCGCGGTCCGACTGGTGCGCCGGCTCGTAGAACTGGTCGCCGAGCTGCACCTCCTTGGGGATGCGCGGGTCGAACACCCATTTGTCGGTGCCGAACCCGGCGCGCCCGCCGATCTTCCGGCGGTCGGGGCTGTAATCGACGTTGGCCGCGGTCCACATCGGCAGCCGGCGGCTGGAGTTCAGCACGACGCTGTAATGGTGATAATCGAGGACGTGCGGCGCGCCGTCCTTCATCAGGATTTCGGCGTCGCGCGCCTTGGCGACGGTCGGCGCCGGCACCGCCAGCCCGGCACCGAGGAAGTCGGCCTGGTACCCCTTGCGGTCGTCGTAGTTCGGATCGAACTGGATGGTCCGCTCGAACGCCTCGCCGAGCGGCGCCGACGCGTCGGCTGCCTGTGCACCCCCCATGATGATCGTCACCGGCCCGGTGAACACCATCTGCCGGTCCCCGGCGCCGATCGCCGGGGCCGCGGCGGCCGGAAGCTGGGCGCCGGTCGACTCCGCGGCCGTCCCGCCGAGCAACTGCTTGACCTGCTCGATCGGGTCCGCGGTCCCTACCAGCATGTTGTTGAGGATGCCTTGCTGACGCGGGTCGTCGAGCCGGGTTTCGGCAAGCGCGCGGACGATCGCGCTGGTCCGCGCGCCCTCGTTGGCGATCCAGTGGATTTTCTCGTCGCCCATGTCCTCGTTCCACTCGGTGCCCTCGGTCGAGACGATCTTGCCGTCGTGCATCTCGGGGACGCCCGAATGGTGGAGCCCGACCAGCTCCCACGAAGTGCTGAACACCGGCGAGCCCGACGAGCCCTGCAGCGTGTCGGCCGTATATTGGAGGAACCCCTCGTCGCTGATGTCGATCAGCCGGTTCTCGTTCATCGTCACCCAGGTCTTCGGGCCGCCGTCCGGATGCTGGATGATGTTGACCGGCTGGCCGACCAGGATCTTGGCCGGGGACGTAGTCATGGCAATCGGATTGACGTCAGCCAGGGCCGCCCCGGACACCGAGGTATTCTTGAAGCCGACCAAAGCGAAATCGAGCCGCTCGTTGGACATGAAGAAATAATCGGGGTCGATTTCGAAGATTTCGCCGAGGCCGACGCCGCGCTCGTCGCGCTCGTAGAAGAAGTTCGCGCCGTTGCCGCGCGCCTGGGCGACATCCGGAAAGACGTGCCAGTTGGTGAGGATCAGCCGCGGCGAGACGACGAACCCGGTGGCGAAGCCGACGGCTACGACCTTGGGGTCGCAGGTGGTGACCATCCGGACCACCGGCCGGCCGGCCTTGCGCGCCGCCTCGCTCGGCGCGTTCTCGACGAAGTCGAGGGTGGCGCCGATCTTGCGCTCGAGGCCGATCGGCAGCTGTCCCGCTTCACGCAGCGCTGCGGCCTGCTGAAGCACTGCGGTCCGCTCCGCAAATTGCTTCTCGCGCAGCGGCGTGTCGAAGCCGCTCGCCTCACCCCCGAGCGCCGCGAGCTGGTCGCGCACCTGCTGGCCGCGCGGCCGGTCCGTCCAGCGTTTCGCCGCCTCGTGCATGATGTGGCGCCGGCGGTCCTCGAGCGGGGTCAGTTTGGCCATGCGAGTCTCAGTGCTCCACTTTGCCGCGGCCGGCGGGCCCGCGGGGGGGACGTTTCTTGCCGAGTTCGTGCCGGCATTTGTCGAGCGCGAACACGTCGCCGCCCGAATTCATCGTATAGTCGCGCTGCCGCATCAGGCGGGTTTCGCTCTTGACGCTCTTGGCGATGACGTAGCGGACCTCGCCCTCGCCGCCGAAGATGATCGTCGCGCCGCCGCGGAAGGTGAACGACGGATAGCCGCCGCCGCCCTGGACGAAGCGGCGCTGGATGACCTCGGCAACCAGCCCGAAGGCGAGCTGGCCGTCGGGGCCGACTCGGCGCAGCGAGCGGACCGACTCGATGACCGGCGGGTCGACCTTGTCCGGCGCGAAATATTTGTCCTTGGGATCGGCGAGCCCGAACGTGTCCAGATTCTCGGGAAGGCAAATCGTCTCCCCGATCAGTCGGGCCTGGCGCAGCACCTCCGCCGCATCAGCCGCGCAGCCGGGGTCGGCGGAGAAGCGAAGCTCGCCGAAGTTCAGCCCGGGAATGACAATCTTGTGCCGCGGCCGGTCCCACAGCAGCGCGTCCTCGCTCAGCGCGGGAACGCTCCCCGGGAAAATGTGGCGCTTGCGGAAGGCGTCGATCAGCGCCTCGCGGTACGACCATGGATCGTCGGGCACGAGGTCGAAGTCGGCGGTGATCAAGGCCCGAAGATATTCGCCCAGCGTGATGTCGATCGGCGGGCAATAATCGATCGCGCGAATGCACATCGTCAGCAGGTGGCCCGCCAGCCGCGAGGCGGTGTGCGTCAGTTCGTTGAGCAGGTCGGCGGACATCGCCTCGCCTTCGGCCAGGGTCTTGCGACCGCCGGTAGCGAGCCGGATGAACCCGGCCGACTTGTGCGTGTAGATGGTGACGAACGCATCGAGCAGGGCCGAGACGAGGATCGTGCCGAGCTCATGCTCCTCGGCCTGCGGGTTGTAGCGGTGCGCGCCGGCGAGATCGATCGAGCGCAGCGCGCTGGTCCCCTTGCCGCGGGCAAGCTCGTACACCAGCCGCGACCATTCGCCGGCCTTGGTGAGGTCGCCGTGAGTGTTGAGGATGATGCTTCGAACGACATTGCGATAGGTGAAGCGCTGGAGCATCGCGACGAGATCGGCGAAGCCTTCGTGGAACCCGCCGACGTCGGGATTGGAGGCGCGGTCGAAGCGCACGCGCAGCCCATCGAGCAAGGCGTGGGTCAGCTCGTGCGCGATGACGTCGTGCGACAGGCAGGAGAAGATGAGCGCTCCGCCGGGCATGTCGACCCGGTTGCTGGCCTCGACCCGGTACCAGCCGAACAGCAGCGCCTTGCGGTCGCGGACATATTGCGCGTTGGCTTCCTCGAAGGCGTGCGGGACCAGGTTGAGCTTGGAGTCCGGGAAGCCCCAGCTCAGCTCGCGACCGAGCGCGGCGCGGAAGATCGCGTAGGTGGTCATGGCGACCGCGTAGACCATCTGGTGGTGGAACACGGGATCGGTCGGGGCCGGATCGCGGCCGTTGTTGATCAGCAGCCCGACCGCATTGAGGTCGACGTCGTCGTAATTGTCGAGCGGCCAGCTCTTCGCCTTCAGCACCCGGAAACGGGCGCCGTTCGGACCCTTGCGCAGCCGCTCGTAGGGGATGTTGATCTCGGCCGTCTGACCCTCGCGCCGGCTGCGCGAGGGATCGATCGTGTAGATCCGCAGCGGCCGGTAGACCGGGTCGCCGTCCTTGCGCTCGTAACGCGGGGTCTGAGCCGACCAGCGCAACCGCCGGCCAAGCCGGAACTCGATGCTGGTTGCGGCATCCGGCGCGACATCCGGCGGGCCGTCACCGCTCGGCGACCCGCCGCCCTGAGTCTGCGCGACTGCGGCCGTCGCCGGCGGCGTGTCGGGAACCTCGGGCTCGTCCGGGGTCGAGACGATCCGTTCGACCATCGGCCCTATTCGACCATCGCCGCGGCGGCGAGCGGCGGACCGTAGACCATCCGCGCGCCCTTGCGGTCGAGGTCGGTGATCTGCAGGTCGTGGCTACCCACGCCGCCGCAGAAATAATGCATCACCGATTTCGGGTCGTAGACGCTCAGCACCTGCGTGTCCCACAGCGGCTCGTTGGGGCACACCGGCGGGGCATCGTTGCGGATATGCTCGTGGCGGAAGCCGAGCACGTGCCCGAGCTCGTGCCGCAGCACGCCGACCTTGTCGAAGCTCGTCGTGAAGTAGGTCGGGTCGATCAGCATGTGGCGCCGGTCGGGCGGGTCGCTGGGGAAGAAGGACGAGGCGATCACGCTGCCGCCGGCTTCCTGCAGGAAGACCACGAACAGGCAGCCGGCGGGATCGGTGCCCGGCAGTCCGTCGAGGTCGGCGCGGTGCTGGAAATCGACGCCGCAGGTCCGCTCCCAGTCGCCGGTCGCGGCTTTCAGATTGTCGACGACCATCTGATATTCCTGCTGGCTCCGGAAGCTGGACTGGACGACGCGATAGCTAAGCACGGTCCCGGGCCGCCAGCGGATCACCTTGCCGTCCTTGGTCATTGCGATCAGCCCGTGGCTGACCTCGAGCTTGGCTGTGCCGAAGCCCTGCTCGTCGGCTTTCTTGGCCGCCGCGCGCGCTTCATTCTCCTTCTCGCGGACCTCGGCGTAGATTTTCAGCTGGTCGTCGTCGAGCAGCGTGTCGCCTTCGGCGACGTAGAGCTTCTTCCCGTTGACCTCGATCGTGTTCAGCTTTTCCTTGAGGACCGAATACAGGTTCCCCATCACTTGTCTCCTTTACGACTATCGATTTCGACGCCCTCGACGTCGGACGGCAAGGGTTGCGCGGCGTCGGCCGCGCGCATCTCTTCGGGCCCGACCAGCCCCCGCTCATCGGCAAACCAGAGCATGGCTTCGGCCTTCGTCGCGCGACGGTCGCCGAGCAGGAAGAAGGTCTGGCCCTCGATCGTCACGGTGCGCTGCCGATCGAGCCATTCGTCGACTCCCGCGGCCTCGAGCTTGCGCGCGAGGCCGGGGATCGAAGCGATGATGGTTTCGTACCGGTCCATCGGCTCATTCGGGCGCTTCCTGTTGCTGCAGCAATTCCTCTTCGTCGACCGGCGGACAGGCGGCGTCGGAACCTTCGACCTCGGAATGGTCCTGAATCGCGTTTTCGTCGTCGTCGCGAAGCTCGACTTCCTCCGGTAGGCCCTCGCGCAGGGCGTCGACCGCCGGGTCGGAAAAGCCGGCCATGTTCGGGTTGTAGCTGAGGACGAACATCGCCTCCTGCTGCGTGTAACCGGGATCCCAATGCTGGTTTTCGGGCACTTGGGAATGGCCGTAATGCCCGCCGTGCGCGGCCCAGATCGTCGGGTTGCGATTGTGCCCGCCCGGATCCTTTCCGGCGGGCGTCGCCATCTTCGGGAATCCGGCCGGCCACGCCTGCGGGATTCCGTGCGTCTGCTCGAGCCAGCGGCACAGCTGCGCCACGTTCTGCAGCGTCGGCAGCGCCTTCGGTCGAGCGGCGAAGCCGACCACCTCGATCTGGATCGAGCAGAAGCGGTTAGTCTCGACGCCCCCGGGGTCGTTGCGCAGCGCGCGTGCGGCGACCGAGGTATCGATGTGCTGGACGATGCGCTGATGGTCGACCGTGAAATGCGGGTCGGAGCGGTGCGCCCGGAACGCCTGGAAGGCGGCGGCGGCGGTGCTCCCCTCGGTCGTATGATGGACGATTCGGAACGGACCGCCGACGAAGCTTCCGCAGGTGCCCGAAATCGGCATCCACTCAGCGAACGGACATCTTGCCATGATCCTTCTCCTCTATGCTTATCCGTTGAGGTTGGAGGGTTTGAACTGGCGCCCGGCGACATGCTCGAACCGGCCATGCGGCGAAGCGAAGTAGAGCGTGTCGCTGTCGAGCGTGCTGCGGTCCTCGCCGCGGTACAGGAAGTAGGTCACCCCCGCCCCGCCGCTGTAGCTGAGCCCCTCGCGGCCGAAGATGGTGTTAAAGATCCACTTGCGCGTCCGGTAGCTCCCGCCTGAGAAAGCGATTTCGGCAAACAGCACCGAGCGGCCCTTGGTCAGGGCCGCCGCGATCGAATCCGCGAGCATCATCTGCTGCGCCAAAGGAACGCCGGCCGGAGCGCCTTCGGTGGGGCCGAGGACCAGCTTCAAAAGATTATCGGCGGCGCCGCTGACCGGTCCGAGCGCGATCGGGTCGGCGCCTTGGCGCTCGAGCTCGCCGCACCGCGCGCGCAGGTTCAGCATGCGCGCGAACAGCCCCGGCTCGGCCGACGGCAGGGCATGCTCAGGGAGGTCGACCTGCAAGTCGCGCGACGCGAGATGCTTGGCGAGCGCAGCGTCGAGCACGGTCTGCTTGGCGCTGTCCTTCTTGCCCGCGTAAGCGGTCGTGCTGGCGAACACGCTGATCGCCGCGGCCGCGCTCTTCGCAACCCGCTGGGCCGTGTCCGCAACCCTCATCGGCAAGTCGCTAAAAGCGGCGTCCGCGGTTTCGACCGAATCCGGCAGCGGCGCCGGCGCGAGCTGCTCCGCCATCGCTTGGAGCGACTGCAGCTGTGTGTCCAGGATCGCATGCAGGCGGAGTGCCGCCAGAGTCGCCGGACTGACCACGGTCACTGCGCGGATTTTCGCCTCCGCAGCTCTGTTCGCGACCCGCTGGGCGATCGCGAAGGCGATCCGGTCGACCGCTTCGGCGGACAGGATGTCGACCTCGAGTTGCAGCGTTTCGGCGCCCATTGTCTGGCCGCCGGCCTGATCCGAGCCCGAATAGTCCATCGAATATTGATAGGGCTGGGCGGAAGAGGATGAGGCGGACGTCGAGGTCGATCCGGTCGTCACCTGCCCGGGCGCGACCGCTGGGACCGGCGTCGTCGTCGCAAGCGTCGGCAAAGTGCTCGGCGCGTCCGGGATCGGGGCGTCGGAGATTAGGGGCTCCCCGCCCTCCTCGGTGTCGGCGAAACCGGCTTCGCCGCTGCGTCGCGGAGTCTTGGTCACATGTCCCTCCCTGTCCACAGGCGCCACACAGGCCGGGCGATGGCGTAGACCAGCGCGGCGATCAGCGCCGCGATCAGCGGGTTGCCCATCAGCGCCGACCACAGGGTGGTCGGCCGCGCATGGCCGTCCTTGATGACATAGCCGCTCCCTTCGAGCGCGAGGCCGACCTTGCGCGGCTCGGCCTTGAGCTCGGTCGCGAACAGATTGTCGCCCTGCTGGTCGGCGGCCAGCCGGCACTCGCTCGAGCGCGGATAGAGATGGGTGTACAGCAGCCGGCCGGGCCGCGCCGCGCAGACCCCGGTGATGACCGAGCGAAGCTCGGGCCGCGAGCGGCTGCCGGTCGGACGCCCGA
The DNA here is from genome assembly GCA_035637935.1 of Sphingomicrobium sp. Lineage (GTDB taxonomy): Bacteria > Pseudomonadota > Alphaproteobacteria > Sphingomonadales > Sphingomonadaceae > Sphingomicrobium. Next base: position 16,626 of record DASRAY010000139.1, on the reverse strand, counting down.
CCTCGACCCGGCCGAGCGACAGCGCGGTCGCGCTTCCGCCGGTCCCCAGCAGCTCGCCGAGCCGGAAGCTCGAGTTCGCCAGGGCCTCCTGGTTGTCGAACGTCAGGTTGAGCGATTCGCCGGGCGGGATCTCGATCTGCAGCGGGGTGAAGCTCAACGCCGGCCCGCTGGCACTGACGTTGCCGAACCTGAACTCGGGCGCCGCCGCCTCGGCCGAGCCGCCGGCGGCGATGTCGATCTGCGCGGTGAGGTTGGTTTCGACGGCCCTTATGTTTAGCTCGACGACCTGGCCGCTGCCGGTCGCCTGGAGCATCATCCCGGCGTCCGGGTCCTGGCGCTGGTTGCCGATCCGGACCGAAATCCGGCCGCCCTTGGGTGGACGCGCCTGCCACTGGATGGGCGCGCCCTTGACGTTCGGGACCGGGATCTTGAGCGCGAACAGGTTCCGTCTAGTCGCCGGGGCCAGGCGGCCGGTCGAGACGCTGATCCGCAGGCCCGCATCGACCGCTCCGTCATATTGCATCATCGGCGCGGCGCGGACGTTGTACAGCGCCAGCGCCTGGGTGCTGGTGGCAGTCAGCTGGTCGTCCGGAGCGCTCAACGTCTCCGCCGCGGGCATCCGCTGCAGCAGGTAGATCGCAGTGCCGAGCACCAGCGCGGCCGCGGTCGCCATCAGGCGCAGGCGCCATTTGTCGCCGCCCTCGATCGGCACCTTGAGCGCTTCGGCCTTCATTGCACGACGATGTTCGGAGCGATCGCGGCCACCCAACTGCGATCGTCGGTGGTGAACCAGGCGGTGACCTGGAGGCGGTGCGGTCCCTTCGACAGGCCGCGCGTGCCGGGCGCGGTCCCCGGCCAGTCGCCGCCATGGCGGCCGACGTTGAGATTGACCTGGCGGGCGTCGAACACCGGGGCGATCACCGTTCGATCGCCCTCGCGGCCGAGCCGCTGAACCTGCGCCCGCACCTGGCTGAACTCGGACTTGGCGACGAAGCGGAAGCGCGCGCCGACGGATGCGCGCGCGAAATCGAGCTGCTCGATCGCGACCGATCCGACCGCCCGCGGCCCGCCGCCCATGCCGAACACCTGGAGCGGCGCCGGGTCGACCGACTGCGGCTGGTCGACATCGAGCGCGGCGATCGGGATCGACGACAGGACGTAGATCGCCGGCGTCGGCGTGCGCGCACCCGTCGGCGGGGCCGCGACCTTGATCAGCTGCCGCCCGCGGCTGCCGTCGGCGTCGACGATCATGGTCCGCGTGACCTGCCGGCCGCCGCTGGCGACCGTGACCTCCATTTGCGTGACGGTGCCGGGCTGCGGCTTGAAATCGATGACGATCGGCCACCCGTCGCGAGCGAAGCCGCGCACCGCGAAGCTGCCGTCGGGATAGCTGGCCGGAAGCTCCGGTCCGTCGAGGAGCAGGTCCTGGGCGGCCGGAAGCCCGTCGCCGCTCGAATAACAGGTCCGGCTGCGCAGGGCGATGTCGGCATCGGCGACGGCGAGGCCGACCGCTGCCTTCCACACGGACCCCCGCCCTCGACTGCGGATCTGGTCGCAGTCGGCGACCGTGTCGGCGACGGTCGCCTGGGCCGCGCAATTATAGGAGTTGCCGGCGCGCGGGCTCGAATAAGCGTCGGCGGGGCGACCCTGGGGATTGGCCGTTGCGGCAGCGGCGCCGGCGGCAATTCCCGCCGCGCACAGCACGCTGAAGTACACGGCCCCTCGACCGCGAAAGAATGTTCTCATCTTCCGCCCCGCGTCGATTCGGCACGGTGACCGTAAGTAACAGATGTGTTGAGCCGGACAAGCCGAACCCGCTCACTTGTGCGAAGAGCGCCGGTTAACTCGTCATAAACTGGACACAAACGGGTTCGCCCCGCAGACTTGTCCGATCGAATCTAATGCGTTGCGGACGGATTCCGCGCTGACTCGCAACACGGCCGTTGTTTCAATATAGTCGCAAGTCTGGTCGAGTCGTCGACTTACCCTCGGAGCAGAACAGGGCCCGTGCGGTAAAGGGGGTGTACTCGATTGGCATTCAAGCTCGTGTTTGGCTTGCGAAGCAATGACTTCGCGAGACAGGACGGGTGTGCTGCTCGGCAAAACAGTGGGGCGCTGATGGCGAGCACGCACGATGCTGCGGATGTGACGGGCAGTCTTGTCGACTGGGTTCGGGGCATTTTGCCGGACGCAGCGGTGCAGGCGGCATCCCAAGCGCCAGGCTCCGCCAAGCCAAAAACCGATCGGGACGTGACGGTCCGCCTGGCGCGGATCGAAGGGGTGCGCGGTCCGCGCTCGAACGACGCGGTCTCCGGCCGGCTCGAGCTCGAATATGCGTTCGACGTCCAATATGCCGATGCCCTCGCCGGCCACCAGGCGCTCGCCGACCTCGCCTTTGCGATGCTCGAGCGCGAGGACTTCGGCGACGTCGTTCGCGGCGAGAACGGCGCGCTGTCAGCCACCTTCGTGCTGCAGCGCCGCCGTGACCTGCCGCGCGCGAAGCCGGTGCGCGAAGCCGTCATCAACCTCCTTCCGCAAGCGCGGATCGCCGGCTTCGTCCGGGCCGAGAACGGCTTCCCGATCGCCCGGGCCAAGGTCCAGGTCCGCAACAGCGACCGGCTGATCGTCACCGGCAATGACGGCGGCTTCGCGTTCGCCGCTCCGGCCGGGCTCGCGGTCAAAGCAACCGTCACCGCCAAGGGAAAGACCGCCGACGTCGAGCTCAAGCCCGGCGATTCCAACCTCGTCACTCTCGCGATGGAGTCCTGACTATGCCTTCGTACCTCAGCCCAGGCGTCTTCATAGAAGAACAGGATACCGGTGCTCGGCCGATCGAAGCGGTCGGAACGTCAACCGCCGGATTCGTCGGCACGGCGCCGATTGCGGATGCCGGGAAGGGCGAAGCGATACCGGTCGACAACTGGGGCGCGTTCTACCGCCTGTTCGTCGGCGACAAGGCGAAGCCGAACAATGCGCTCGCCAACGCCGTGCAGGGCTTCTTCGCCAACGGCGGGTCGCGCTGCTACATCGCGAACATCGCGGACGGCGACCCGGTCAGCACCGGGCTCGATGCGCTCAACCTGATCGACGAGATTGCGATCATCGCCGCGCCCGGGCGGACCGACCAGCAGTCCTACGGCGCGCTGCTCGACGCCGCCGAATCGATGAAGGACCGGGTCGCCATCCTCGACGGGCCGCCGACGGTCGACGACATCGAACAATTGCAGCGCGCCGGAATGGTCGACGCCCCCGAAAAGGGCAGCAAGCAGAGGCCGGGCCTTCGGCCGCGCATGAGCGACAAGGGCTACGGCGCGTTCTATTTCCCGTGGCTGCGCGTCGCCGATGCGATCGACCCCAAGGCGATCGTGTCGGCCCCGCCCTCCGGCCACATGGCCGGCTTGTGGGCGCAAACCGATTCGACCCGCGGAGTCCACAAGGCGCCGGCCAATCTCCCGATCCGCGGTGCGATCGGCCTGACCAAGATCGTCTCGCGGGCCGAGCATGACGGGCTCAACAAATATGGCGTGAACGTCATTCGCTTCTTCAGCCGCGAGGGGATCCGCGTGTGGGGCGCCCGCACGCTCGCCGGCGAAGACAGCAACTGGAAGTATCTCAACGTCCGCCGGCTGTTCGCGATGATCGAGGAATCGATCGCGATCAGCACGCGCTGGGTGATCTTCGAGCCCAACGACACGCCGCTGTGGAACGATCTCAAGCGCGACATCGGCAACTTCCTGCGGGTCATCCACAGCCAGGGCGCGCTCGCTGGCGACCGGCCGGAGCAGGCCTTCTTCGTCAAATGCGACCGCGAAACCAACCCGCCCGAGATCGTCGATCTCGGCCAGGTCGTGGTCGTCGTCGGCATCGCTCCGGTGAAGCCCGCCGAGTTCCTCATCATCCGCATCGGCCAGTCCGCGGCCGGCACCACCGTCGAAACCGCCTGAACCAAGGAGCCTAGACCATGGCAACCGCCGCCCCTCCTCCCGCCACCCCGCCCGCCGGCGCGGCCGCGGGCCCGCTCGTCCCGTCGGAGATGTTCCGCAATTACAATTTCCTCCTTCGGGTCGAGTCCGCCGAAGTGAAGTTCACCGAATGCATTGGCCTCGGCGTCCGGATCGAACCGATCCGCTACCGCGAGTCCGGCAACTCCGGCGTGGTCCGGGCGCTGCCCGGCCCGGTCGCTTATTCCGAGGTGATCCTGCGCTACGGCGTGACCAGCTCGCGCGACCTGTGGAACTGGCTCAAGGCCACGGCCGAGGGCACCGTCCAACGCAAGCCGGTGACCATCGTTCAGCTCGGCAACAACGGCACCGAGCAGGCGGTCACCTGGAACCTCGATCGCGCCTGGCCGTGCCAGTGGAGCGGCGTGCCGTTCGACGCGCTCGGCCGCGACGCCGCGATCGAGGAGCTGCGGCTCGCCTTTGACCATCTCGAGCGGATGGCACCGTCCGCATGAGCGTGGTTCGCGCGATCCTTGGCAGGTTCGCGCGATTTCTCGTGCGGATCGCGCGGACTCTTGATCCCGGCATAGCGGCGGCGCCTTATTGGGTAATGCCGGAGCGGATGGCCGCGCTGCGGGCGCGCTATCCCGGCGCGCCGGAGCACTGGCTCGAGCTGCTCGCGCGGCGGACGACCCTGGCCGACGGCGGGCCGGCGCCCGCCTATCGGCCCGAACGCGAGGCGCGGCCCGACCTCCCGCGACCGGGATTCAATGCAGCCGAGCCGGCGAGTCATCCGGCGCCGCGGCCGGCGCTCCGCTTCCCGATCGCGCAGAGGCGGGCGCCCGTGGTCGCCCGGCCCGGGGTCGCAAGCTCCGCGGTCCGGCCCGACGGCGAGGCATCGCACCCGGCGCCCCGGCCGGTCCGGCCGCTCCTCACCTTCGCCGTAACGCATGTGCGCAACCCGATCGCCAACCTGCTCCGCGGCCGGTCGCCCAAGGAGCGCCCGGTGGCGCCCCGCTTCCCGTTCGACGATCGCGCGCCTGCGCCGGATCGCGCCGGGCACGACCAGGCCGGGCACGACGCGCCGCGCGAGCATGTGACCATCTTCCCCGCATCGGGCTCCCGCTCCGCGCAGCACCCGGAATGGGGTGCCCCGACCGATCCGCGGCGGGCACCGGACGCGGGCCCAAGCTGGCCCGAATTTCGCTACAGCGCCCCGCCGGGCCCGAGCTGGCCCGGTTCGGCGCCGCGGGCCGAGCGGCCCAGCCCGCGCTTCGCCGGCGCCGACGACCGCTGGCCGGAGCTTCCGCCGTTCCTCGACGAGGCGGGTGCGGCGGTCCAGCGGGCGACTGACGAGGTCGCGCTCCTCGCCGAGCAGATCGGTGGCACATGGAGCGCGTGACCTTCCTCGTCGAGCGCACGGGCGAGCGCATCCCGTGCCTGCTCAACCCCGAGAAGCTCGAGGTTCGCCGCTCCGCCGGGATCGTCCGCCGGCGCGGCGTCGGCGGCGCCGTCATCGGCAATCCGCGGACCGACGATCCGCTGATCGCGACCGGCGGCGGGATCACCGAATATGAGCTGAAGCTGCTGTTCGACGTCGACCTGCTGGCCGGCCAGTCCGATGCCGGTGGAATCGCTCCGCCGGCCTCCGCCGCGCCCGCGCCGACCTCGCCCGAAGCGGGGACCTTCGCGGCGCTCGAAGCGGCGTCATTTGCGGCGCTCGAGGAGTCCGCTCCGGGCGGTGAATCGCCGACCGAGCCGGCGACCGAAACGCCGACGACCGAAGAGCCGGCCACCGCCGAGCCCGGCACCGAGGAGCCAGCGATCGCCACCACCGATGCGACGGCCGAAGGGCCGCCCCCGCCGCTGGTCGCCGCCCCGCCATCGTCGGTCGACGTCCGCACCCTGACCCAGCCGCTGTGGGCGCTGGCGGAGAATGGCGAGCCGATCGCCGGCAATCTGGCGCCGCAGCGGGTGCGCTTCGTGTGGGGCCGGTCGTGGAACGTCCCGGGCGTGGTCGTCGCGGTCGCCGAGCGGCTCGAATGCTTCGATCCGCAGGGCGTTCCCAAGCGCTCCTGGCTGAGCCTGCTGATGCGCAGGGTGGAAGAGCAGCTCGAATCCGGCAATGCCCCGGCGCCCCCGACGTCGCCGCAGTTCGAGGTCAGCCAACCGGATTCGTCGGCCGAGACCTCGGGCGACGACAGCGTCGTCGTCCCGGTCGACGATGACGGAACCGCGCTGACCCCGCTCTACCTCGTGGCGGCGGAGCGCTACGGCGACCCGCGCTACGATCGGGCCATCGCCGAATATAACGGCCTCGACGACTTGCTCGAGCTCGAGGAGGGCCAGGCGCTGCGGCTGCCGCCTGCGTCCGCCGTGGCCGGGGCGAGCTGATCATGGGCGGCCTCACCATCACGCTCGACGGAACGGCGCTCAGTGCGGAGCTGTCGGCCTGCCTCGCCGACGCCGAGGTCCGCCAGGCGCTGAACGCGCCGGCGCTTGCCGTCCTGACGTTCCTCGATCCGCCGAGCGAAGCGGTCGGGGTCCTCGCCATGGGCGTCGCGCTGGCCGTCAGCGCCGGTGAGGACAAACAGATTTTCTCGGGCGAGGTGACGGCGATCCGCCGGCGCATTCTCGGCTCGCGGGAACGATCGGTCGAGGTGCGGGCCTACGACCGGCTGCATCGGCTGCGCAAGCGGCAAAACCTGCGCCAGCTCGCCGACATCGGCGTCGCCGATTTCGCCTCGACCGTCGCCGGCGACATCGGGGTCAGCGTCGAAACGTCGGGCGAAGCTCCGGCGACCCGGCCGGTGATCATCCAGCACAGCCAGAGCGATTTCGATCTGCTGTCGGAGCTGACCGATTCGGCCGGTTTGAGCTTCTGGCTCGGCGGCGATTCCCTGCGCCTCGTTTCCCTCGGCGGCGACGGCGAGGACGAGGTGCGGCTCGCGGTCGGCGAGAACATCCTCGAACTGACCTCGGACATCAGTGCCGAGCCGATGCGCAAGAGCAGCCAGGCATTCGGGTGGGACCTCAAGGCCAATGAGGTCAAGAACGAGCGCGCCGGAATGGCTGCGCAGGACGCGCTGGAGATGCGGATGGACGCGGTCGCGGCGTTCGACGGCCTCGGCGATCGGGTTCTCGTCAATCGGCTGTCCGATGCCAGCGACACGGTCCGGCGACTGGCGCAGAACGATATCGATCGGGCCACCGCTCGCGGTCTGATTCTCGACGTTTTGAGCGAGGGCAATCCAGAGCTTCGGCCCGCTCGCGTGATCCGACTCGAAGGCGTCGGTCCCGAGGCCGATGGCCCGTTCGTCGTGTCGCGCACCGTCCATCGGTTCGATGCCGAGTCCGGTTACACGACGCGGATCTTCACCGCTCCGCCGGCCGCAACACAAGGAGAAGGTCGAATGAGCGCGACACTTGGCATCGTCATCGACACGGATGACCCGGAGCAGCGCTACCGGGTCAAAGCGCGCTTCCCGACGCTTGGCGACACGCACAGCGACTGGATGCCGGTGCTGAGCCTCGGCGCCGGGGCCTCGAAGGGCTTCGCGGTCGTGCCGGAGCCTGACGACGAAGTGCTGGTGCTGTTCCCCGACGGCGATCCGGCGCGCGGTATCGTCCTCGGCGGGCTCTACGGCGGCAAGGCCGCGCCCGGCGAACGCCCGGCATCGGGCGCCCGGGCCTTCGTGCTCCAGTCGCCCTCCGGCCCAAAGGTGACGCTCGACGGAGTCGAAGCCCTGATCCGGCTGGAATCGGGCGGCGGCGACACCTTCGAGATGACGCCCCAAGCCACCCTGCTGCGCGCCAAGCAGGACCTGACGATCGAGGCGCCGGGGCGCACGATCAAGATCCGCGCCGCCCACGTGGAGTTCGAAAAGGCATGACCGACTGGCTGACCATCGATGCCCGGCTGGCCTGCGATCATGGCGGGAAGGTCAACAACAAGAACAGCCAGGACTGGGTGCGGATCGAGCAGAAGGTCGTTTTGGTGTCGACCGATCCCGAAGGGCGCTCGATCAGCGGCTGTCCCAACGCCGACGTGATGATGGGCATGCGCCCGTGCGTGACCTGCCTCAAAGTCGTCGTCGGCTATTCCGACTTCGTTCGCATCGGCGGCTGCAAGGTGTGCCTCCAGACCGTCCAGGGGCTGACCGACGGCACTCCGCCGGGCCTCGTCAACTACAAGGTCCTGACTCCGGGCCAGTCGCTGGTGGCGGCGGGGAGCTGAGCGATGCGCGGGACGGCGGCCATCCTGTTTTCCGGCGCCGGCCTCGGGGCCCAGCTCGGCCTCGGCTTCCAGAGCGGCCCAATGCCGTCCGCGGCCGGCGGCATCCAGCTGGTCCACGGCGATGCCGCCATCCGCCAGTCGATCATGCTCCTGCTGACGACGGTCCCCGGGGAGCGCGTGATGCGGCCGGACTATGGCTGCCCGCTCAACCGCCTGATCTTCTGGCCCAATGACGCGACCACGGCCGGGCTCGCGATCCACTATGTGCGCCAGGCGATCCGCCGGTTCGAGCCGCGCGTCCAGATCGTCCATCTCGACGCCGGCGGCCATCCGGACGATCCGGCCGTGCTCCTGATCACGCTGCGCTATCGCGTCCGGGAAACCGGGACCGTCGACTCGATCGATGCCTCGATCGCGCTTGAGCCGGGGGCCGCCTGATGCCGATCCTGCTACCCCGCCTTGACGATCGCCGGTTCGACGATTTGGTTCGCGACGGGATCGCGCACGCCAAGGAGGCGTGCCCGGGATGGAGCGACTATACCGCGGGCGATCCCGGGGTGACGTTGATCGAGGTCTTCGCCTTCATCACCGACGCCTTGCTCTATCGCCTCAACCGGGTCCCGCCGAAGCTTCAGCTGGCGCTGCTCAATCTCGTCGGGGTCGACCTCCAGCCGCCGTCCGCGGCAAGCGTCGACCTCGTCTTCCGCCGGGCCGACGGCGGCGACCCCAAGCAGGCCTTGACCGTCGCCGCGGGAAGCACCGTCGCGACCAGCGACGGGAGCGCCGAGTTCGTCCTTCCGGTCGCGGTGACGGTCGCGGCCGACGCCACTCAAACGACCGGCCGGGCGCTGCATTGCCAGGTGGTCGAGGGCGAAAAGCTTGGTGAGAGCACCGGCATCCCGGGCCAGTCGTTCGTGGTTCAGCGGCCGCCGGTGATTGCCCCTTCCAAGGACGGGCTCGACTTCATGCTCGGCGTACAGGCGGACGAGCAGGGTGGCGGCCGCACCGTCTGGGAGATCGACGGCATCTCCTATGAGCTGTGGACCGAGACCGCGCATTTCGCCGACTGCGAGCCGGGGGCGAAAGTCTATACGGTCGACCGGGCGACGGGCCGCGTGCAGTTTTCGCCGTCGGCCAGCCAGGGCGGCGGCGGCGCGGTCCCGGCGGCGGGCAAGATCATCCGCGCCTGGTATCGTCGCGGCGGCGGACGGTCCGGCAACGTCGCCGCCGGCATGCTGACCCAGCTCAAGCCCAACGTCCAGGGGCTCGAGGTCACCAACCCGGAGCGCGCCGCCGGCGGCAGCGATGCCGAGACACTCGACGGCCTGATCCGCCGCGCCCCGTCGTGCCTTTATTCGCTGCGGATCGCGGTGACTGAGCGCGATTACGAACAAGTCGTCCTCTCCGCCGGCGGCATTGCGCGCAGCTCGGCGGTGGCCGACGCCGAGCTGTGGAAGCACGCCCGGCGCGGCGTCGTCGTGGTTCGGATCATGCCCGAGATCGACGTCAAGGCGCTCGCTAACGGCGCGATCACCGACGCGATCGTCCAGGAACATCGCGTGGCGGCGCTCAAGGAACGCGCCGAGGCCGCGCTCGAGGAACGGCGTCCCCTGGGGATTCTGACCCGGGTCGACTGGATCAAGGTCCAGGCGGTGTCGATCACGGTGCAGGTCACGCCATCGCCTGGGGCCGATCTCGTCGAGGTCGAGCGCGGCATCCAGCGCCGTCTCAACGCGCTGTTGTCGCCGCTCTACGACCGGCCACTCGGGCGCAAGCTGCTGCAGGCCGAAGTCTATGAGCAGATCATGGCCGAGCCCGGCGTGCGCTATGCCCAGGATCTCAAGTTCACCATTGACGGCATGCCCAAGGCCGACGTCAACGACCTGTTGCGTGACCCGCACCAGGATCATTGCTGGTTCGCGGTGACCAGCGACGCCCTCCACCGCAGCCTCGACGACGGCGAGAGCTGGTCGATCGAATTCAAGCGCGACGGCCTCAAGCCGAAGTTCGTCCGCCGCCATCCCTCGATTCCCGGGCTGATGGTGCTCGCCGCGGCGAAGCCCAAAGGCACTGCGATCTTCCTCTCGCACGACCTCGCCGAGAGCTGGGGCGAGCCGGTCGCCCAGTTCAACAGCGACCTGTTCGATGCCGCCTGGGTCGACCGCGCCGGCAACCCGACCCTGCTCCTCGCCACGGCGGAGGGGCTTCGCCAGTTCACCCCCGGGAGCGACTCCGGCCCGTCTCCGGTGGTCGTGGCGAAGGAAGTGGACGCGAAGGGGTTCTACGCGGTCGTCAGCAAGGTCTCGCCGTCCGGGGTCATCGCCGTTGCCGTCGCCGCGCGCGGCGGGGGTGGAGGCGGCGGCGGAATCTATTTGTCGCCGCACGGGGGAACCTCCACGACCTTCCATTTGGTCCCCGGGGGTGGGCTCAAGGACAAGGACGTCCGCCACCTCGCGGTTCAGTCGACGGGCGGCCGCGACTTCCTGTGGGCGACCGTCGCCGCCGAGGCGGAAGAGCAAGGCCAAGGCGCGCTGCGCATCGAGCTGCGCGACACCGGTGAGGACGATCCCGGCGGGTTCGTCCCGATGAACGTCGGCTGGCAGGGCGGCACGTGCGAAGCGCTCGCCTTCGCCGATTCGATTGCCTTCGGCGCGTCCAATCGCGCCGGCGTGCTGTCCCTCAACGTCGCCGAGGACAAGCCGACGTGGCGCGCGGTCAAGCTCGACGCCGGCCTCCCGCTGCGCGGCGACACCAAGCTGCGCCTGCTCGAAACGGTCGACGCGCTGGCTGCGGCGCCTCGCGACAAGGATACGCCGATCGTGTTCAGCGGCGGTCCGCGCGGAGTTCACCGGAGCCTGGACGGCGGCGTGACCTTCGCGTCCGTCTCGCAGGACACCTTCACTAATTTCGCACCGCTGCCGCCGGGCTGGCTCTACGCCGCCGGCACGCACCAGATCACCATCGTGCGCGAGACGGACTCGCGGGGCTGACATGGAGCGGCAGCGCATCCTTCGCTACCTTCCGGAGAACTATCAGCTCGCCGCCGTCGACGAACACGGCGTGATGGCCGCGATGCTCGCCATCATGGAAGCGATGCACGCGCCGGTCGATCGCGTGCTTCGCTCGCTCGATTCCTATTTCGCTCCGTTCCGGGCGCCCGGTCCGTTCGTCCTGATGCTGGCCAGCTGGCTCGGCCTCGACCGCTATTTCGATTGGTCGGGGGGCATCCCCGGGGTCGGGGAAGCGCGCTACCCGGCCGGGACCGACCAGCTGCGCCTGCTCATCGCCGAGTTCCCCGAGCTGGTCCGGGAGCGCGGTACCAATCATGCGCTGACCCGCTTCCTCGAAGTCGCGACCGGGGTGCCCGGGTTCGTCGTTACCGACGGGAAGAGCGCGGACGAGGCCTTCCACATCCTGGTCGACGCACCGGCCCAGGCGACCCCGCTGCGCGATCTCGTCGAACGCGTCATTGCCGGGGAGCGCCCGGCTCATGCGACCTGGGAAGTCCGCATGGCCGCGCCGCCCGCGCCCGAGCCCGCGCCCGAGCCCACGCCGGCGCCCGCGCCCGCGCCCGCGCCCGATCAAAAGGAGTGAGTGGATGCCGACTCTTGCAATCCCGGTGGTGGCGAAATGAAAGTGCTCATCATCATTCTCGCGCTGGTCGGAATCAGCTTCGTCGGGCTCCTGATCTACGGCAGCGGCAAGAACCAGGAGCCCAAGAAAGCCTGCCAGCGCATCCCGGCCAACAAGAAGGACGGCGACGCGTGGAAGGATTGGTGCCCGCCGAGCCTCGCCGATTCGACGCGCGGGCTGCAGGCGCGCTTCGGCCCCGGCCTTGGCCAGGGGACGCAGACGGTCGAGCTCGGCCAGTCCGGCGGCGGGGTCAGCGTCAATCCGAAGATCGGCAAGAAGGTCCGGACCGCCAAGCTGACCCTCAAGTCGGGCAATTTCGCGCTGGCCAAAGGACCCGACGATGCCGTGGTGTGCCTGTGTCGGCGGGGTTCGTCGATTCCGCCGACTCTTCTCAGCCAGTGCAGCCCGCGGTGGCAGAGCAAGAATCCCGGAATCTGCGCCGCCGGATATGATCGCGACACTATGCCGTTCGGCCAGTTCGGCGGGCAGATCACCTTCCCGGCGCCCGGCCTCCCGGCGACGGTCGAGGTCAAATGAGGCCGTCGCTACGCCACCTTGCGCAGGCTCAGGATCGCCTTGATGGTCGCGATCACCGCCCCGATCAGAAGCAGCAGGAACCAGATCAGCGCGACGATCGCGATGACCAGCGTCATCAACTGATCGCCGATGCTGACGAGGATGATCGGCAGCAGGGCGTGGACGAAGCCGACCAGCCAGGTGAGGCCGAGCGACAGGCCGATCAGCACCAACAGCCCTTTGTTCTGCATGAAGCGCTGGTGGGCGATCACCAGCAGGATCAAAAACAGGATTTTGAGGAACATGGCGATGGCGAGGGTCGCGGCCGCCGCGCCTCTGGCAAAATCGCCCCAGACGGCGAGGTAGATGATCGTCCCGAACGGGACCGCGACCAGCAGCGACAGCATCAGCATCAACAGGATGAAGGCGGCGTTGATCGCCAGCAAAGCGCCGGTGCATCCGGAGCAGGAGAAGAACAGGGTGACGATGCCCTGGGCGCGGCCGGTGATCCCTCGCGGTGCGACGATCGACAGGAGCATCCAGACCAGGCTGTAGAGGACGATGACGTCGATCATCGCCAGCGCGTTGATCGCATAGCCCGGCGTTTCCGTGCCGCCCACGAAGAATTCGGTGAACACCTTCGCCGCGGCAAGCTCGACGAGCAGCGCGAGCACCAGGCTGACGCACGCTCCGATGAAGAACGGAAGCCGCAGTTCCATCGGCTAGAAATCGCGGCTTTCGGCCGAGGCCCGGCCTCTCAACGCAGGCATCAAAGTGGCTTCCCCCTTCGTGACACTCGAATCTGGCTGGATCAGCGACAATACATCAACGATGATGGAGGTTAAAGCAAAATAAAAACGGAATAAACTGCTAATATTCGCGCGCGTTGAATACGTTTCAGCGCTCAATGTTGCTTTGCAAATGGGGAGGAAAACATCATGCCTTCAGCGGCTACTATCATGAAGATCACGTTCGTCTGCATGTTGATTGCCTGTGTGATCATCGGGATTGCCGGCATCGTCACCAAACATTATGGGCTGCTCGGCCTGCTTCCGTTCGGCATTTTCGGCTCGATCACGGCGTTCATCTACGGCTCGAGCGGAACTCCGAGCGGGAGCATCAACCCGCCCGGAACCGGCGGTACGATCAAGCTCGATTACCCCTGGTGGGTGTGGCTGGTTGACGTCGTGCTGCTGATCGGCGGCTTCATCATCGTCAAAGTCGGCTGGTAATGACCAGCCCGGTCTACCGGCCGTGGATCATCTACGTCGTCGGCGTCTTCGTGCTGCTCGGCGAGATCATCTTCCTGGCCTACGGAACCGGGTGGCCGGCGACGCCGGACACCTGTCTCACCCTCAACGGCGACTGCTATTGCGAGTGGTTCGACCCGGAGCTGGCGAGAACCGGGGCAAAGGGGATCCGCCAGCCAGTCAACACCTGGTCCAACCTCTACGCCTTGTTCACCGCGGCGTGGGTGGCGTGCCGGATGATGCGCGACCGCAAGGAAGCGACTCCGTACAATGTGATGCGGTCGAACTCGCCGATCGCCGACGCCGCCGTGTTCGTCGTCCTGTTCCTCGGCCTCGGCAGCATGTGGTTCCATGCGTCGATGTCGAGCGCGGCGTCGTGGATGGACGGCTTCTCGATGTACGTCTTCGCCGGCTACCTGGTGTTCTACACGATCGACCGGCTGCTGGTGATGCGCGGAGTCTCGGAGCCCACCCGCAATCTCGTCTTCTGGGTCGGCTGGCCGCTTAACGCCATTATCTACACCGATATCGCCGGCTTGCAGGTCAAGTCCGAGATCCTGATCGGCATATTGGTCGGAGTCTACATCCTTGGCGAGCTGTTCATCGGCCTGTTGGGCGGCAAGAAATTCAAGGACGGCTGGATCGGCTGGAAGGACGGACGCGCGGCGATCTATTGGTGGTGCGGATTGATCCTCTTCGGCCTCGCTATCCTGTTCCGGTGGCTGGGCGGCGACGACGGTCCGTGGTGCTTCGAGAATGGGAAGACGTGGTTCCAGCCGCACGGGCTGCTGTGGCACACCTTCTCCGGAATCATGGCGCTGCTGCTCTATTTCTACTGGCGCCGCGAGAACGTGCCGAAACCGCAGCCGACGCAGTGATTGTCGGCTAGTTGCGCGGCTCCGGCGTGGACCCACATGCCGGAGCCGCGTGGCACATCACCAATCCCGATCGCTTTGTCGCATGCCGCCTTCGACTCACCTTTAATGGCGCCTCGCATGAATCGTATCTCCGCAACGGCCGGGCTATCCACGGGCAGGGGTTGCACGGGGGGTTACTTGCAACGAACGATCGCTGGCGCTGCGCTGCGCATTCGGGGCGCATTCCCCGAGCGCGAGTTCATCATGCGCACCGAAGGCCGGGTCCGCTACCTGCGGATCAGCGCGCGCCTGCAGATGACGGCCGCGGGGATCGTCGCGGCGCTGCTGCTCGCCTGGGTGGTGACCATGGCCGCCGTCGCGATCGGGTCTTTCCTCGAGCGCCGCGACAACCGCGCGCTCCTCAACCGCGAGGCCAAGGTGACCAGCGCGGAAAGCCGCATCGCGGCCTATCGCAAGGACGTCGATTCGGTCGCCGACGACCTCGCCCAGCGCCAGACCTTCATCGAGAAGATGGTGAAGACCTACGTCGGCGACCTCCCGGCCGACGCCAGGGCCGGCGAGACCGTCTCCGACAGCAGCAAGGAAGCGAACAAGACCGTGCGCAAGGTGAGCGCGCTGGTCCCCGAGGCGGCGCCGCTGGCGCGGGTCGAGGCGGGCCAGCTCGCCTTCGCCGAGCGCCTGACCCGGTTCGCCGACCGCAACTCCGCCGCCGCCGAGACGGCGATGCGCCGGCTCGGGCTCGATCCCCGGCGCATGCTGGTCACGCTCGACGACCGCAGCGCCATGGGCGGGCCGCTGATCGCGCTATCCGCCGCCGCTCCGCTCGACCCGCGCTTCCGGCGCCTCGGCTTGAGCCTGGCGCGGATGGATGCGCTGCAGCGCGGGCTCCAGGGCATTCCGCAGGTCATCCCCTCGGCCGGCACCAGCATGTCGTCGGGCTTCGGCTATCGCACCGACCCGTTCGACGGCAGCCCGGCCTTCCATGCCGGGCTCGACTTCAAGGGGCCGGTCGGCGCGCCGATCTTCGCCGCCGCTCGGGGCACGATCGCCTTCGTCGGCCAGCGCCCCGGCTACGGCAATTGCGTCGAGATCGACCACGGCAACGGCCTGCTCACCCGCTACGCCCACATGTCCGGCTTCCGCGCTCATGCCGGGGAGCCGGTCGCGGCCGGCCAGTTGATCGGGGTCGTCGGCAGCACCGGCCGCTCGACCGGACCGCATTTGCATTTCGAGGTGCGATTGAACGGCCAGCCGGTCAATCCGCGCCCCTTCCTGGAGGTAGCCCCCAATGTTCTCGAAAAAGCCCGACTCGCCCGACTGGCCGTCTAGCAGCACGATGAGCGGATCGACCTTTTCCGTCCTCGGCCCCGACATCGTCGTCAACGGCGACCTGGCGGCCCAGGTCGACCTTCACCTCGACGGCAGGATCAAGGGCGACCTCCGCTGCGCCGCTTTGGTCCAGGGCGAGACGGGCGAAGTGGCCGGCACGGTCGTCGCCGAAAGCGCGCGCGTCGCGGGCCGGATCAAGGGCGCGATCAGCGCCGGCGTGCTGGTGATCCTGAAGAGCGCGCGGATCGAGGGCGACGTGACCTACGGCACGCTGACCATCGAGGAAGGCGCGCAGGTCGACGGCAAGTTCACCCCGCGCGCGGCCGAAGCCGAGCCCAAGCTGATGCTGGCCGGCGGAACCGAGGCGATCTGAGCGAAATCTGCTGGTGACCCCTACGGTGCAGCCACAAGCAAGCGAGTTCAATTACTTAGGTCGGCTAGCCGTTGAAGAAGCAGCTGTCTCCGCCCGTAGGGATACCGCACGATGGGCTAACCTCACCGACAGAATCATTGAGCCGAGGCTCCGCTAAAGCGATTCCTTTAAACGCGGGTCTTCGGTCCAGGTCCGACGCAGGGCTGCCGCACGGTGTAACATGGCGCTCCGTCCAGTTGCGGGTCGGCAAAGGCGCGCTCGTGGTTATTGGCCCCATGCGCAAATTGCGGCGTAAGTATTGCTCCAGCACGCGCCACTTCGCGTCATGCTTCCCAATCCCGTCTGAGCGTGGGTCGAGCCTGCTGTTTCATTCCAGAATCCTTCAGCTTCGCCCTCCAACACTGTCCGTTGATATAGTTCTGGCCACTGATCGTCAGGCGGCAGCGGCCCTGGTTCCCGCGCCAGTCTG
>DASRAY010000138.1:0-44335 GCA_035637935.1 Sphingomicrobium sp. | reverse complement strand
CGGCGGAGGCTCTCATTCTCGCGCCGCAGCCGCTCGGTGTCGGTCGCCCGGTCGACGAGATAGAGCAGCCGCTCGGCCTCGAACGGCTTCTCGATGAAGTCGATCGCCCCTTCCCTGACCGCCGCGACGGCGGTGTCGAGGTTGCCGTGGCCCGAGATCATCAGCACCGGGACGGTCGGGTCGCGGCGCTTGATCTCCTGCAGCAACTGCAGGCCGTCGAGCCGCGAGCCCTGCAGCCACACGTCGAGCAGGACCATCGACGGCCGCCGCTCCTCGAACGCGTCGAGGGTCTGAGTGCTGTCGGCCGCGGTCCTCACCGCATAGCCCTCATCCTCGAGCACGCCGCTGACCAGTTCGCGGATATCCGCCTCGTCGTCCACCACCAGCACTTCGAGCGCCATCAGGCCTCATCCTCGCTTTCCGCGTCATGATCTTCGGTCGGAGCCGCCGAATCCTCGGTGGCCAGGGTCGCAAGCTTGTCGGTGTCGAAGCAGATCCGGACGTGCGTGCCGCCGCCGGGACGATCGAGGAAGGCGATCTCGCCCATATGTTCCTCGACGATCTTCTTGACGATCGCGAGGCCGAGGCCGGTGCCGCGGACTCGGGTCGTCATATACGGCTCGGTCAGCCGTTCGCGGTCCTCGGGCAGGCCGACGCCGGTGTCCATGACGTCGATGATGAGGTGGCGATCCTCGCTGTGCAGCTTCAGCTCCAGGCGATCCCCGGCAAGGCTGTGCTCACCACGATTCTTCCGGCCCTCAATGGCTTCGACGCCGTTCTTAACGACATTCGTAAGCGCTTGGCCGAGCTGGCGCCGGTCGCAGACCATCGTGAAATGACCCTGCGGCGGGTCGAGCAGGAAGCTGATCCCGGGATGGGCGACCTCGTGCAGGAACAGGGCCTGGCGGGCGATCTCGTGCACGTCCTCCTCGCGGAACACCGGTTTGGGCATGCGCGCGAAGCTCGAGAATTCGTCGACCATCCGGCGCAGGTCGCCGACCTGGCGGACGATGGTCCCGGTCAGGCGTTCGAACGTCTCCTTGTCGGCAGTGATGTCGTCGCCGAACCGGCGCTGCAGCCGCTCCGCGGCGAGCTGGATCGGGGTCAGCGGGTTCTTGATCTCGTGGGCGATGCGCCGCGCGATGTCCGACCAGGCCGCGCGCCGCTGGTCGATCAGCTGGTCGGTGATGTCGTCGAAGGTCAGGACGCTGCCGTCGCCGTAGCGCACGCGCTTGACCGCCAGGGTCCGCTGCCCGCCTTCCGGGACGACGATCACATTGGCCTCGCCCTGGTCGCCGCGCAGGAACTCGTCGAGGTCGGGCGAGACCTCAGCCAGCGCCTTGCCCTCGAGATCCTCCTGGCCCTTCTGCAGCAGCCCTTCGGCCGAGCGGTTCATGAGCAGGATGCGGTTGGCCGAATCGAGCGCGATGACGCCGGCGGTGACGCTCGACAGCACCGCCTCCATGAACGCCCGCCGGGTCTCGAGCTGGGTGTTGGCGGCCCTGAGCGCTCCGGTCTGCTCCTCGAGCCGCCCGCTCATCCGGTTGAATGCCGCAGCCAGCGTGTGGATCTCGTCCTCGGTATCGGCGACCGGCACCCGGGTCGAGAAATCGCCTTCCTCGATGCGCCCGGCGGCGGTGACCAACTGCCCGACCGGCCGGACCAGGCGGTCGGCGAGCTTCAGCGCGGTGAAAATGGCGAGACCGACGATCACCAGCGCGCCGAATAGCAGCGCCGCATTGAAGCGCAGCTGGTTGGTCCGCGAGCGCTTGAGCAGCGAGCGATAGTCGTGGAGCACGTCATTGCCGCGGTCGATCTGCTGCCGGAACGCCGGATCGAACACGCGGGCCGCGTAGAGGTAGGCGTTGGGGCCGAAATCCAGCCTGGTCAGCGCGCCGACCCGGTCGGCCGAATTGATCGGGACGACCTGCCGCGTCTTCAGCGCCGCGAGCTTGTCCTTGGTAATGACCTCTTCGAGCTTGCGATCATAGGGGCTGACCAGCGCATGGGTCCGGATCTCGCCGTTCGGGCCGAGCGTGAAGATGATCGCTTCGGACAGGCCGCGCTGATAAACCTGGATCCGGGCGAAGGCGTCGGCGAACCGCGGGTCGTCGATCGGCACCTGACGCAGGTAGCCAGCGACGTCCTTGCTCATCGTGACCGTCTCGGCGCCGACCCGCTCGACCTCTTGGTTGTAGACGCTCTGGGCGATGACCGTCGCATTCTCGAACATGTCCCGTGCCCGGTTCGAAAACCAGAATTCGAGGCCGCTTTGGAACAGCAGCGAGGCGAAAATCGCGACCAGCACGGTCGGGACCGCGGCGACCACCGAGAACAGCCCGACCAGGCGGATGTGCAGCCGACCACTGCCGAGCCCGCCCCGTTCGGCGCGCGCCAGGGCCACCTTGCGCGACAGCAGAACCATCAGCGCGATTGCCGGGATCAGGTTGGCGATGAGGAGCAAGGCGATCACCGGTGGGGACAGCAGGCTGCCCGGCTCGCCGTTCTTGCTTAGCAGCCAGAAGCTCAGGCCCAGCATCGCAGCCAGGAAAATCGCGATCAGCCACGCCGCCCGGGCGTACAGGCGGCCGCTCGCGCGTTCGCGCTCCAGCCAGCTCAATCGTTCCGAGGTCATCGCCGATTCGGCCGCGCGGGCATCCATCGCGGTGCGCCCTAGCACGGTCGTTGCGGCCGTGGCATCAAAAACACACGTGTGTCGGCAAACGGCCGATCAGGCCGCCGCGCGCTCCCGCCAGGGGGCATAGAAGCCGCGCAGCATGGCCACCACCACCCTGGGGTCATCCTGTTGATTCACTTGATTTCTCAGCTCCGCGGAGCCGGGCAGCCCCTTGGTGTACCAGCCGATATGCTTGCGCGCGAGATTGACCCCGGTGTGGGTGCCGTAGAGCGACAGCATGTCCTCATATTGCTCGAGCATGACCGCCAGCTGCTCGTCGAGGCTGGGGTCCGGGCGATGCCCTCCCCCGCCGAGGTCGGCCATGACCTGACCGAGCAGCCACGGCCGGCCGTAGCCGCCGCGGCCGATCATCACCCCGTCGGCGCCCGACTGGCGCAGCGCCTCGCGCGAATCGGCGATCGAGCAGATGTCGCCGTTGACGATCACCGGCACCGAGACCGCGTCCTTGACGGTGCGGACGAACGCCCAGTCGGCGTCGCCCTTGTACATCTGGCAGCGGGTGCGGCCGTGGACGGTGATCATCTTGATCCCGAGATCCTCGGCGATGCGCGCCAGCTCGGGCGCGTTGAGGCTGTCGTGATTCCATCCCATCCGCATCTTCAAGGTGACCGGGATGGAAACCGCTTTCACCGTCGCGTCAATGATTTGCCCGGCGAGCTTCAGGTCGCGCATCAGGGCCGAGCCGGCCTCGCCGTTGACCACCTTCTTGACCGGGCAGCCCATGTTGATGTCGATGATCGCAGCGCCGCGCTGCTCGTTGAGCCTCGCCGCCTCGGCCATCACCCCGGGCTCGCAGCCGGCGAGCTGCATCGACACCGGCTCCTCGGCCGGGTCCCACAGCGCCTTCTGCAGCGACTGGCGGGTCTCGCGCACCATCGCCTGGCTGGCAATCATCTCGCTGACCGTCAGCCCGGCGCCGAAACGCTTGACCACGCGCCGGAACGGCAGGTCGGTGACGGCCGTCATCGGCGCCAGGATGACCGGCGACGCGACCTCGACCGGGCCGATCTGGATGGGCTTCAACGCGTTCATGGAAGGCGCGCATGTAGTGGAACAGCCCTTGGCGGACAAGGCAAGCCGCCCTAGACGCCCGCGCGCATGTCCGTCACCGCGCTCATCGTCGCCGCCGGCAGCGGCTCCCGCATGGGCGGCGCGACGCCGAAGCAGTTTCGCGCGCTCGGCGGGAAGCCGGCGCTGCGCTGGGCGGTCGAGCCGTTCCTGCACCATAAGGCGATCCGGGACGTGCGGGTGGTGGTTGGACCGGGGCAGAGCGAACTTGCGGCGAGCGCGCTCGACGGCCTTGCGGTCGGCCCCTTCGTCGAAGGCGGCGCCGAGCGCGCGGATTCGGTTCGGGCCGGGCTCGCGTCGATCGACAGCGCGGCGGTGCTGATTCACGACGCCGCCCGCCCCTTCTGCCCCGCCGCAGTGATCGATCGCCTGCTCGCCAGCCTCGAATTCCATGAAGGCGCGGCGCCGGTCCTGCCCGTGGGCGACACGCTGGCCCGCGCCGATGGCCGGCTCCGCGAACCGGTCGACCGGTCCGGCCTGGTCCGGGTCCAGACCCCCCAGGCATTCCGGACCGCTGCGCTGCGCCGGGCCTACGACGCCTGGTCGGGCGCCGCTCCGACCGACGAGACCACGGTGCTCCGCGCGGCCGGGATGGCGGTCGCCGCGGTGGATGGCGATCCTGCCCTCGAGAAGCTGACCTCGCCGGCGGATTGGGACCGCGCCGAGCAATGGCTCGCCGGCGGCCGAACCCCGCGCACCGGACTCGGCTTCGACGTCCATGCCTTTTCCGGCCAGGGCCCGATCATGCTCGGCGGGGTGGCCGTGCCGCATGCCCGCGGCCTCGCCGGCCACAGCGACGCCGACGTCGCCCTCCATGCGATTACCGACGCGCTGCTCGGTGCCGCCGGGCTCGGCGACATCGGCGCTCACTTCCCGCCCTCCGATCCGCAGTGGAAAGGCGCCGGCTCGGACCTGTTCCTCGGCCGAGCGGCCGCCCTCCTCCGTGCCGAGGGAGCCATCATCGATCACGTGGATTGTACGATCATCGCGGAGGAGCCGAAGGTGGGGCCATATCGAGCCGCCATGCGCGAACGGATCGCCCAAATCCTCGGGCTGACGATCGATCAGGTCAGCATCAAGGCGACGACGACCGAGGGGCTCGGCTTCACCGGCCGCCGCGAGGGGATCGCCGCCCAGGCGGTCGCGAGCATCCGGACGAACCGCCATGGCTGAAATGCTGCTGCCCAAGGAGCTGGTCGACAAGGCGCGCGCGGTGGTCGAGGCCAATCGCAAGGCGGCGCGGCGGATCGCGGTCGCCGAGAGCTGCACCGGCGGGCTGGTCAGCGCCGCAATCACCGAGATCCCCGGCGCGTCGGACGTGTTCGAGGCCGGCTACGTCACTTACTCGAACGCGTCGAAAATCCACGAGCTGAAGGTCAGCGAGGACGTGGTCGAGACGTTCGGCGCGGTCAGCGTCGCGACCGCCTGGGCGATGGCGCGGGGCGCGCTCCACGCCTCCGACGCGGACGTCGCGGTGGCGATCACCGGGATCGCCGGGCCGGGCGGCGGGACGCCGTCAAAGCCGGTCGGGACCGTCGTCTTCGCGCTGGCCGAGCGTAACGCCGACCCGGCCAAGATCGTCGCCGACCAGAAAGTGTTCGAGAATGAGAATCGCGCCGGCGTTCGGCTTCACGCCGCGCTTACCGCGCTCGACCTGCTGATCCCGTAAAGCGCAACCGCGCGCTGCTCGAAGGCGCCGATCATGCGCCGCAGAGCGCGGTCGAACATCGCCCCCGCGAGGCTTTCGAACAGCCGCGACTTGAACGCGAAGTCGACCGAGAAATGGAGCTCGGTGCCGCCGTCGGCCGAGCGTTCGAAGCGCCATTCGTTGTGAAGATATTTGAGCGGGCCTTCGATATAGTCGACGCAGACCCGCACCGGCTTGTCTTTGACCACCCGGCTGGTGAACCGCTCCTTGAAGGCGTTGAAGCCGACCACGAGGTCGGCGACCGTCTCGCGCTCGCTGGACGAGCGGACGCGGACTGCGACCACCCACGGCAGGAACTCGTCATAGCGCGCGACGTCGGCAACGAGGTCGAACAATTGCTCCGGCGTGTACGGCAGGTGCCGCGTCTCGCTGTGGCGCGGCATCAGTTCCTCCCTGCGAGCGCAGCTCGTGGGAAGCGGGACCACCCAACGTAGATTGGGTGGGGTGACTGCGGGCAGCGCCCTCTACCCCTCCACCATGCTGCGCATGGTCCCACTCCCCGTTGCTCCGCAACAGGGAGGAACTTCACGCGCGCTCCCGTGAAAGCTGCTCCCCCCGGGCCGCCTGCATCTTCTTGAAATCGTCGCCGGCGTGGTAGCTCGAGCGGGTCAGCGGTGACGCCGCGACGAGCAGAAAGCCCTTGGCCCGGGCGATCGCAGCATAAGCGTCGAACGCCTTGGGCGTGACGAACTCCTCGACCCTGGCGTGGCGCGGCGTCGGCTGGAGATACTGGCCCATGGTCAGGAAATCGACCCCGGCCGAGCGCATGTCGTCCATCACCTGGTGGACCTCGAGCCGCTGCTCGCCGAGCCCGACCATCAGCCCCGACTTGGTGAAGATGTGCGGCGCCTTGCGCTTGACGCTCTCGAGCAGCCGCAGCGAGGCATAATAGCGCGCGCCCGGCCGGATCGTCGGGTAGAGCCGCGGCACGGTCTCGAGATTGTGGTTATAGACATCGGGCCCGGCCGCGATGATCGCCTCGACCGCGGCCTCGCTCTTGTTGCGGAAGTCGGGGGTCAGGATTTCGATCGTCGTCGCCGGGGTGCGCTTGCGCAGCGCCTCGATCACCTTGACGAACTGCGACGCGCCGCCGTCCGCGAGATCGTCGCGATCGACCGACGTGACGACGATATGTTCGAGGCCGAGCTCGGCCGCCGCGGTCGCGACATGCTCGGGCTCGAGCGGGTCGACGGCGCGCGGCATGCCGGTCTTGACGTTGCAGAAGGCACAGGCGCGGGTGCAGGTGTCGCCGAGGATCATCACCGTCGCATGCTTCTTGGTCCAGCATTCGCCGATGTTCGGACAGGCCGCTTCCTCGCACACCGTGGCGAGATTGAGCTCGCGCATCAGCCGCCGCGTCGCGTGATAGCCCTCGCTGACCGGGGCCTTGACCCGGATCCAGTCGGGCTTGCGCTGCCTGGGCACTGCGGCGGGGGCGTTCATGAGCGGGCAGATAGCGATTGCGCAGGCGGCTTGCCACCCCCGCCCCGCAGCCGCTAGCCGGGCGCCATGACTCACCTGAACCAGCTGATCGACGGCTACCATCGCTTCCGCGCCAGCGACTGGGCACGCGAGCGGCGGCGCTGGTCGGAGCTGGCCGAGGGCCAGAGCCCCCAGGTCATGATCCTGTCGTGCGCCGACAGCCGGGTCGACCCGGCGCACATCTTCGACGCCCGGCCGGGCGAGATGTTCGTCGCCCGCAACATCGCCGCGCTGGCCCCGCCTTATGAGACCAGCCGGGGCTTTCACGGCGTCTCGGCGGCGCTCGAGTTCGCGGTGACCGAGCTCGAGGTCGCCGAGATCCTGGTCCTCGGACACGGCTTCTGCGGCGGCTGCGCCGCCGCCTTGACCGGCCAGTTCGACCATACCGAGCCCGGCGAGGGCGGTCATTTCATCGCCGACTGGGTGAGGATGCTCGAGGCGGCACGCGACCAGGTTCGGGCGCGCCATGCGCAGCTCGATCGGGCGGCCTTCCTCGACATGGAGCGCGAGGCGGTCCGGGTGAGCCTCGCCAACCTTCGTACCTTCCCGTGGATCGCCGAGCGCGAAGCGGCCGGGAGGCTCAAGCTCCACGGCGCCCATTTCTCGATCGCCGAAGGCCGGCTCTACATACTCGACGAGGCGGAACGCGAGTTCCGCCCCGTCTAGTTCAAGCTCAACAAAGGGTTTGCTGCGAACGACTTAGCAGCGCGTGTTATAATCGTAGTGCGGCTGGCCGTACTGGTCGACGTAATAGCAATAGCCGCGCGTATCGCGATAATATTGGCGGCCCTTGATGACCGCGCCGAGCACGCCGCCGAGCACCGCGCCGGCAAGCGCGCCCTCGCCGACGCTAAGGCCCGGGATGACCGCGCCGGCGACTCCGCCGGCAACCGCGCCCCCGACCGCGCCGGTCGCGGCACGCCGCGCCTGCTCGTTCTGGTAGCCATTCTGGTAGCCATTGTTGTAATACGGATCGTAGCCGTAGCCGCCGTTCCCGTAGGTTGCGCAGCCGGTTGTCGCGACGCTTGCGGCGACGACCGCGGCAATGCCAAACTTCCTCATCGTCTCGTCCCTTCCACAACGCGCCCCCTGTCGGGCTATCAGTGCATCAGGAAGCATTTCGTTCCCGCATCGATCCTGTCCCGTTCATGAACGGGATCGAAGTCACGCTTAGCTGTGGTCATTCCGCGACACCGCGCTAGAGCGGTCCGACAACCGAGTTGAGAGTCGCCGATGCCCGACCATAATGGAGAGAGCGAAAACAATATCGCCCTCCTGATCGATGCCGACAATGCCAGCCCCGAGCACCTCGACGAGGCCCTGCTCGTCCTCGGCGAATTGGGCACGATCAACATCCGCCGCGCCTACGGCAACTGGGCCAAGGCCAGCCTCAAGGGCTGGGGCGGGCTGACCGGAAGCCATTCGATCGTCCCGGTTCAGCAGTTCGACGTGGTCAAGGGCAAGAGCGTGACCGATATGCGGATGACGATCGACGCCATGGACCTGCTCTATCGCGGCCATGTCGACGGCTTCGGGATCATGTCGTCGGACAGCGACTTCCTGCCGCTTGCCCAGCGCATCCGCGAGGAAGGGCTGCAGGTGTACGGCTTCGGCACGGCCAAGACACCGGTGTCCTTCCAGCAGGCCTGTTCGCGTTTCTTCGACGTCGGCGCGCTCGCGCTTGCGGACGACGAAGATCGCCTCGAGCAGCCGGCCACCGCCAAGGGCCAAAGGCCGGTCGACCAGGAGCTGCTGCAGGTGCTGGGGTCGGCCTACAAGGCGTCCAAGCGCGACGAGGAGGGTTATACCCCGCTCTCCGAACTCGGCCAGCGGGCCAAGGCCGTATCGAGCTTCGCGGCCCGCAACTACGGCTTCACCCGCCTGTCCGAGCTGATCAGGGCCGTCCCCAATTTCGAGGTGAAGGCCGGCGACGACGGCCGCCTGCTGGTCAAGCGGCTCCGCTAAGCCCTTCGCGCCTGTGCTTCGGCGGCCACAGGACGCCTTATTCCGGCCCAAAGCGGAACAAGCCCTCCAGACGCTGGTTCTGGGGCGAACATGCAATCTCCAACCGGCTCGCCAGGCGTGGACCTCTGACCCCGCAAACCTATCTCGACACGGCGATCAGCGCGCTCTCGTCGGGCGGCGACTACCGCTCGGTGCTCGATGAGCTGCCGGTCCCGATCTACACCACGGACGCCGAAGGCTCGGTCACCTACTGGAACCGCGCGTGCGTCGCCTTTGCGGGTCGCGAGCCCGAGCTCGGCAGCGACCGCTGGTGCGTGACGTGGAAGATCTACACCACCACCGGCGAAGTCATGCCCCACGATCAATGCCCGATGGCGACTGCCATCCGCGAGCGGCGGATCGTCCGCGACGTGGTGGCGATCGCCGAGCGGCCCGACGGGACCCGCGCCGCATTCCGCCCCTACCCGACCCCGCTGTTCGACTCGGCGGGCAAGTTCATCGGGGCGGTCAACATGCTGGTCGACGTGACCGCGGAGCAAAGCGCGGCGCTGGACGAGCAGGCCGAGCGCTGCCGCCGCCTCGCCGGCGCGCTCTACAGCCGCGAGGGCCATTTGGTCCTGAGCCGCATGGCCGAGGGGTTCGAGGTCACCGCGGCGAAGCTTCGCGCCGACAACGACCGCTAGGACTCAGACCAGGTCGAGCTCGACCGTCACCTCGTCGCCCGCGGCAATCTCCGCCTCGCGCCTCACCGACGCCTTCACCGGCAGCAGATAACCGCCCGACTTGTGCGGGAAGACCGAGGTCCGCCAACCGACTCCGTTGATCGTCGCGGCGACCCTGACCGAACCGAACCCGCCGCGGTTCGCCAGGCCATGGGCGCGGATTTCAGCGGACTGCTCGGGCGGCACCGAGATGAAGTGCCAGCTCGCGCCGTCACCATTCCATAGCCACAAAGTAGACTTTACGACGATCAAAGAACCCTCGACCCGGCGCCGTTTAACTTCGGGTTAAATCGTGGACAAGGATTCGCGCTCGTCTTGCCAGTTATTCGCAATCGTGGTCTTCTTCCGCCTGCTCGATTTGGCCAAAGGGGGAACAGATCATGGCGCTCTTCCAAATTCAGGGTAGTCTGCGTATCGGCAACGGCCTCGGGTTCGGGGCCGCCAACCAGGCCGGCCTGTCATCGGGCGAACGGCCGCCCTACACCGAGTCCCTGGTCAAGCTGTTCCCGGCCGAGGGCGTCGGCCTCACCACCCTCGCGGTCGGCCTCGGCGCCGACAAAGTGTGGCTCAGCATCATCCTGACGATCCTGATTTCGGGAGCGGTGTTCGTTTTGCGGATGTTCGCGACCAAACCCGGCAATGGCGGCAAGACCGACTGGATCGCGGTCGTGATCGCGACCATCTCCTACTTCCTCTACGCGATCTCGATCCACGCGTTCGGTGACTTCGGCAATCCCGGGACCCTGTCGACGGTGATGGGCGTGATCGTCGGCATCTGGACGCTGCTGGTCCCGCTGTTCCCGACCAAGAGCTGAGCCGGTCCTGATTCCTCCCCGTCGCGATGCGATGGGGAGGGGGGCGATGCGGAGCATGGGGTGGGGTAACTGGCTCGGCGCCTTCTACCCCTCCACCATTCCCTCTGCGGGGAATGGTCCCCTCCCCATCCCCGCTGTCGCGGGGACAGGGAGGAACGTTCCGTCCCGCTCCCAACGGCGGGCCGGACGTGATATGGCTGCGCCCGGGCGAGCGAAGCCGGTTCCCCGGCTGCTCGGATCGACCCGCCCGCATGGTCAACCCGATGTTCAAGGGGACTTGCGATGGCGAAACAGAAGGCGAAACCTCAGAAATCGAAGAAATCCGCGGCAGCTCGGCCGAGGAAGGCCGCGGCCGAGCCGGTCATCAAGATCTGCACCGAGCTGCACGTCGACAGCCCCCGGGCGATCGCCGCCGCGCTCGAGGAGCGGCGCGACAACGCCGTGGCGCCGATGATGGCGATGGGCGCTCCGGCGGGCCTCGCCAATCCCGCCGTGGAGATGGCGGTCGTCATCACCAAGCTGTGGAAGCCCGGCCGGACACTCAAAATCTCGTTCCTCGGCAAGATCGACCCGACGGTGAAGAAGAAGATCAAGGACTTCGCCGTTCAGTGGCTTCAGTTCGCCAACCTGAAGTTCCGCTTCGTCACCAGCGGCGGCGACGTCCGCATCTCGACCACGCCGGGCGGCTCCTGGTCCTATATCGGCACCGACGCCAAGACGATTGCCGCCAACAAGCCGACGATGAACTATGGCTGGTTTGCCGCGGATACGCCGGACGACGAGTTCAGCCGGGTCATCCTGCACGAGTTCGGCCATGCCCTCGGCGCGATCCACGAGCACCAGCATCCCAAGGGCGGGATCCCGTGGGACAAGCCCAAGGTCTATGCCTATTACGCCCGCCAGGGCTGGGGCCAGGCGCAGGTCGACACCAACATCTTCGCCAAATATGACGCGGACCAGCTCAACATGACCGACTACGACAAGACGTCGATCATGCATTATGCGGTCCCCAACGACCTCACCATCGGCGACTATGAGGTCGGCTGGAACCGGATCCTGTCGGCCAACGACAAGAAGCTGGCGAAAAGCACCTATCCGAAGTGATGGTGCGGCGCGGCTCGGCAGCCCGCGCGCCGCGCCCTTAGCTTTTCTTGCGGCCGATGTCGTAGCCCGGGATCTTCTCCCCGGCGGCGCTGCATTCGATCAGGGTCGCGAGGCGCCGGGCGCGGGTCTCGGGCCGTTTTGCGCTGGTCAACCAGTGGAGCACGACCTTGCGGTAGCCCGGCGGGCGTTTGTCCCAGTCGGTCCAGGCGGGCTTGTTCTTGCGGAATTGCCGGTCCTCAGCATCAGTGAGTGAAGTCAGCGGCTTTTCGTATGCATAGACACCCTTTGGCCCGGTGCTGTCCTTCAGCGCCCGCTCGCCGGCGGGGGTCATCAGCCCCGCAGCCTTGAGCGCTTCGAACCGCTCCAGGTTGACGTTGCTCCAGATGCTCTTCGCCCGCCGCGGGGTGAAGCGGATGGTGTAGGCCTCGTCGCCGAGCGATTTGCGGACCCCGTCGATCCACCCGAAGCACAAGGCCTGGTCGCGCGCCTGCGGCCAGTCGATCGACGCCTTGCCGCTGCCCTTCTTCCAGAAGCCGACGAGGAGCTCGGCCGCGGTCGCGTGATTGGCCTCGAGCCAGCGGCGGAACTCGGCCTCGGTACGGAAATAGGTCGGCATGCAACACCCTTTGCGACCGGGCGAAGCTGCAACTATGTGGGCTGGACAGTCAAACGAGGCGTCGAATGTTGAGCCGCATTTTCTGGATCGGGATCGCTGGCATCGCCATCGTCGCGGGGATGATCCTTCAGAATGGCAGAGGAATCCTGTCCTGGGGCGACGGCTCCGATCATGCGCGCTCGCAGCGGATCGAATCGCGGGTCGACGCTGCGATCGACCGAACCGTCGACAAGATGCAGGTCGTCGGGCCTGACGGCGAGGAAATCGACGTCCCGGCGGAAGCCAAGCGCGCGCTGGCCGATGCGGTCGGCCGGCTGGTCAAAGCCGAAACGGGGCTCGCTCTGCTTAAAGTCCGCGACGCTGGCAAAGGAGAGATCGAGGCGGCCACCGATCGCCGCGACCGGGCGCGCGCCGAGGTCGAAACGCTCAAGTCCCGCATCGAGCGTCAGAAAGCCCGGTCCGAGGACAAGAGCGACGCCATCCGCGATCAGATCCGCGACGACGTTAGTGACGACATTCGCGACACCGTCCGCGGCGCCGGGAGCCACTGACCGGGCAACCGACCGACTTAGCGCGTCAGCTTCCGGTACGTCATCCGGTGCGGCCGCGTGGCCTCCTCGCCCAGGCGGCGGACCTTGTCTTCCTCGTAGGCCTCGAAATTGCCCTCGAACCATTCGACCCGGCTGTCGCCCTCGAAGGCGAGGATGTGGGTCGCGAGGCGGTCGAGGAAGAAGCGGTCGTGGCTGATGATCACCGCGCAGCCGGCGAAATTCTCGATCGCTTCCTCGAGCGCGCCCAGGGTCTCGACGTCGAGGTCGTTGGTCGGCTCGTCCAAGAGCAGCACGTTGCCGCCGCGCTTCAGCATCTTGGCGATGTTGACGCGGTTGCGCTCGCCGCCGGACAGCTTGCCGACGTTCTTCTGCTGGTCCTGGCCCTTGAAGTTGAAGGCGCCGACATAGGCCCGGGTCGACTGGTCGTGGCCGTTGACCTTCATGTAATCGAGCCCGTCCGAGATCTCCTCCCAGACGTTCTTCGAACCGTCGAGATGGTCGCGGCTCTGGTCGACGTAGCCGAGATGGACCGTCGGGCCGATGTCGATCGTGCCCGAATCCGGCGTCTCCGCCCCGGTGATGATCTTGAACAGGGTCGACTTGCCCGCGCCGTTGGGGCCGATGATGCCGACGATGCCCCCCGGCGGGAGCGTGAAGGACAGGTTCTCGAACAGCAGTTTGTCGCCATAGGCCTTGGTCAGGCCCTTGACCTCGATGACCTTGCCGCCGAGGCGTTCGGGCACCTGGATGAGGATCTCGGCCTTGCCCGGGACATGCTTGTCCTGGGCGGCGACGAGCTGGTCGAACTTGGCGATGCGCGCCTTCGATTTGGTCTGACGCGCCTTGGCGCCCTGGCGAATCCACTCGAGCTCGTGGCGGATCGCGGTCTGGCGGCCCTTCTCCTCGCGCTCCTCCTGGTCGAGCCGCTTGGCCTTCTTCTCGAGATAGGTCGAGTAATTGCCCTCGTAGGGGAAGTATTTGCCGCGATCCAATTCGAGGATCCAGCTCACCACATTGTCGAGGAAATAACGGTCGTGGGTGATCATCAGCACCGCGCCGGCATATTCCTTGAGATGATTCTCGAGCCACTGGACGCTCTCGGCGTCGAGATGGTTGGTCGGCTCGTCGAGCAGCAGGATCGACGGCTTCTGGAGCAGCAGCCGGGTGAGCGCGATCCGCCGCTTCTCGCCGCCTGACAGATTCTCGACCGACCAGTCGGACGGCGGGCAGCGCAGGGCCTCCATCGCCACCTCGAGCTGGTTGTCGAGGGTCCAGCCGTCGACCGCGTCGATCTTGGCCTGGAGCTCGCCCATCTCCTCCATCAGCGCGTCGAAGTCGGTGTCGTCCTTGGGATCGCCCATCTCGGCCGAGATGGCGTTGAACCGGTCGACCATGTCGGCGACCTCGCGGGCGCCGTCCTTGACGTTCTCGAGCACGGTCTTGGTGGGATCGAGCTGCGGCTCCTGCGGCAGATAGCCGACGGTGATGTTCTCGCCCGGCCACGCCTCGCCCTGGAAGTCCTTGTCGATGCCGGCCATGATCTTCATCAGGGTCGACTTGCCGGCGCCGTTGGGGCCGACGATGCCGATCTTGGCGCCGTGATAGAATTGCAGGTTGATGTGGTTGAGCACCGGCTTCTGGGCGCCGGGGAAGGACTTGGTCATGTCCTTCATGACAAATGCATATTGGGCGGCCATGGGGTCGCTGAGATCCTCTGATAGACGGGGTTGGCCCGCCAGTTAGGCCAGCCGCGGCGGTTTTTCTAGTCGCGCCCGACCATCTGGACCGCCGTCGCGAAGCGATAGTCGCGATATTGGTCGCGCAAATCTTTCTTGCTGAGCTTGCCGGTCGCGGTGTGCGGAAGCTCGTCGACGAACTCGATCGCGTCGGGCAGCCACCATTTCGAGACCTGGCCCGCGAGGTGGGCGCGGATGGCGTCCTCGCCGACCGCCGACCCGTTGGCCCGAACCACCAGCAGCAGCGGCCGCTCGTCCCACTTGGGGTGCGGCACGCCGATCGCGGCCGCTTCGGCAACGCCAGGGCAGCCGACCGCGGCATTCTCGAGCTCAATCGAGCTGATCCACTCACCGCCGGACTTGATCACGTCCTTGGCCCGGTCGGTGATCTGGATCGAGCCGTCGGGATGGATGGTGGCGACGTCGCCGGTGTCGAACCATTGCTCGGCGCCGACCGCGTCGGCCTCGGCCTTGAAGTAGCGCTTGACCACCGCCGGCCCGCGCGTCTGCAGCCGGCCCGAGGTGACGCCGTCGCGCGGCAGCACCTTGCCGTCGTCGTCGACGGTCCGCAGCTCGACCCCGAACATCGACCGGCCCGGCCGCGATGAAAAGGCCATCTGCTCGGCCTCGCTCATCTCGTCCCATTCGGGCGGCAGCGCGGCGACGGTGCCGATCGGCGACATTTCGGTCATGCCCCACAAATGATTGAGGCGGATTCCGCGCTGCTTGAACCAGCGGATCGTCGCCGCCGGCGCCGATGAGCCGCCGCAGATGATCATCTCGAGCTTGCCGAGGCTCGCCCCGGTCCGCTCGACATGGTCGATCATCGCCAGCCACACGGTCGGGACCCCGGCCGAGTGGGTCACGCCCTCCTCGTTGAACAGCCGGCACAGCCGCTCGGGGCTATTGTCGGCGCAGACCACCAGCTTGAGGCCGGTGATCGCCGCGGCATAGGGCAGGCACCAGCTGTTGGCGTGGAACATCGGCACCACCGGCAGCACCACCGAGCGGTTGGTGAAATTGAACACGTCGGGGGCGAGGATCGACATCGCATGGAGCACCGAAGAGCGGTGCTCGTAGAGCACGCCTTTGGGGTTGCCGGTGGTTCCGCTGGTGTAGCAGAGGCCGCACGGGTCGCGCTCGTCGCCCTCGTGCCAGGAAAAGTCGCCGTCTTCCGTCGCCAGCCAATCGTCGAATTCATCCTCGAAGCAGAGGAACCGCTCGACCGAGCGCAATTGCTGCTTCAGCCGCTCGATCACCGGCGCGAACTGCCGGTCGTAGAGCAGGACCCGGTCTTCGGCGTGATTGACGATGTAGACCTGCTGGTCATCGAACAGCCGCGGGTTGAGGGTGTGGATCACCCCGCCCATGCCGACTGCTCCGAACCAGGAGGCCAAATGTCGGTCGTGGTTCATGGCCAGGGTGGCGACACGGTCGCCGGGCTTGACCCCGAGCCGCTCCAAGGCCTGGCCCATGCGCCGGGCATCGTGGGCAAGCCGTGCCCAGTTGGTCCGGTGGGTGCTTCCGTCCGCGCGTCCGGCGACGATCTCGCGCGAACCATGTTCGCGGGTCGCATGGTCCATCAGCCGCATGATGCGCAGCGGAAAATCCTGCATTGCGCCGAGCGAGCCCACAACGCCTCCCCGTCAGTGGGGGCTATCATGCCGCAATTCTGTTTGGAGACAAGCGCCTAGAAGGGCAGCTTGAATCCCGGGGGAAGCGGCAGGGTGCTCGTCATCTTCTGCATCTCGACCGCGGCGGCCGCGTCCGCCTTGCCCTTGGCGTCGTTGAAGGCGGCCGCGATCAGGTCTTCGAGCATGGTCTTTTCCGACGGTGCGAGCAGGCTCTCGGCGATGTCGACGCCGATCACCCGGCCCTTGGCGGTCGCGCGGACCTTGACCATGCCGCCGCCGGCCGCGCCTTCCACCTCGACCTTTTCGAGGTTGTCCTGGGCCTTCTGCAGCTCAGCTTGAGCGTTCTGCGCCATCTGCAGGATTTCGTTGAGGTCGGGGGTCTCGGGCATCTTATTGGCCTCTCGTTCCATCGAAGCTTTCGAGTTGGGCGTCGGGGAAGGCGTCGATCACGGCGCGGACGGTGGGATCGGCCAGCACATCGGCACGAACGCGCTCCTCGGCGATTTTCTCCTGGTCGAGCAGCGACGGTTCGCCCACCTCGTCGGACAGGGACACCTGCCAGCTGGCCCCGGTCAGGGCCTTGAGCTGCGCGGCGAGCTCGCGCGGCCAATCGCCGCCCAGCGGCCGCATCGGCTTCAACGCCAGCTCCGGCGGCGCGTAGCGCACGAGGCCGACCTGGTCGTGCAACTGCTGGGCGAGGATTCGTTTGCCGCTCTGCTCGATCGCCTTGACCAGCGCCGGGAAGTCGGCGGGAATCCGCGCGGCAGGTCCGTTGGCCTTGCCTGCGGGAGCTGCCGGGGCAGCGGTTACCGCCCCTTCGCCGCTCAATTTCGCCAGCAGCGCCGCCGGATCGGGCAGATCGGCGGCGTGGATCAGCCGGAGCAGCGCCATCTCCGCCGCCTCGCGCGGGTCGGGCGCCACGGCGACGTCCTGCAGGCCCTTGAGCAGCATTTGCCACAAGCGGTGGATCGCGCCCCACGACAGCTTCGCGGCGAGCTCCTGCGCGGTCTCGCGCTCTTCGGCCGACTGGAGCGAATCCCCGCCCGCGCCGGCCTTGGCCCGGGTCGCCGAATGCAGCGCCTCCATCAGCCCGCGCAGCAGCTGGGTCGGGTCGATCCCGAGCGCGTGGGCTTCGTCCAGCTCGGCCAGAGCGGCGGTCGCATCGCCCACCAGCGCCAGTTGCAGCAGCCGCCGGATGCGCCCGCGGTCGGCCAGGCCGAGCATGTCGCGGACCTGGCCGGCGGTGACTGCCCCGGCGCCGTGGGCGATCGCCTGGTCGAGGATCGAGAGGCCGTCGCGCGCCGAGCCCTCGGCCGCCCTGGCGATCATTCCGACCGCCTCCGGCTCGACTTCCACCCCCTCCGCCTTCGCCACCTCGGCGAAATGGGCGGCAAGCTTGTCGGCCGGGATCCGCCGCAGGTCGAAGCGCTGGCAGCGCGACAGCACCGTGACCGGGACCTTGCCCACCTCGGTGGTCGCGAACAGGAATTTCACATGCGCCGGCGGCTCTTCGAGAGTCTTCAGCAACGCATTGAACGCGCTCTTCGACAGCATGTGGACTTCGTCGATGATGTAGATTTTGTAGCGCGCGCTGACCGAAGCGTAGCGGACCGCGTCGATGATCTCGCGGATGTCGTCGATGCCGGTGTGGGAGGCGGCGTCCATCTCGATCACGTCGATGTGCCGGCCCTCGCTGATCGCGCGGCACGGCTCGCACACGTTGCACGGGGTGATGGTCGGGCCGCCCTGCCCGTCCGGTCCGATGCAGTTCAGCGCCTTGGCGATCAGCCGCGCGGTCGAGGTCTTGCCGACCCCGCGCACCCCGGTGAGCAGGAAGGCATGGGCGATCCGTCCGCGGGCGATGGCGTTGGCGAGCGTCTGGACCATCGCGTCCTGGCCGATCAGCTCGGCGAAGGTCTGCGGCCGATACTTGCGGGCGAGCACGCGATAGGGCGACGCGCCGGCGGGCGGCTGCGGCGGTTCGGGAAGGTCGAGCCCGAGGCCCGGCGATTCGGCGTCGTCCATTGGTCTAGCTGTAGGAGCGATAGCCCGCCTACGCCAAGGCTTCGGCGGGCGGCCTCACTGAATCTTTGGCCGGCTTGCCGGCCGTAGCTTCAGCGAAGGCCGGTGGAAGCCGACGACCCGGCACGAAATCGTTGTGGCTGCTTCCTTCCGGATCTGACCAGGTTGGCGACAGCGCCGTCCGCCGACTTCCGAGCGCGCATATGGTGGAAGGCGACCCGCAGCGCAAGACAAGGGGCGAACGGGACATCTTTCATTCGGCGTCCACCTCGGCGATAGGGTGTCTCGAATACAAGCGAGACTGGGCTTTCCGAAAATGCCGCTGCCAATCCTGTTCCTGCCGTTTGCCGTCGCCGCGGCGCAGCCGTCCATGACCGCTGCGGTTCCGGCCGCGCCCCCGCGTGCCATGTCGCGCCGCGCCCGGCGGATGTTCGTCAGCCCGATGGGCGAGCCGTTCACGGCCGACCGCGGCGGCGACGCGCTCGCAGTCTGGTTCGGCCAGGCCGACCGCAACCATGACGGAGCGATCAGCAAGGACGAAATGCAGCAGGACGCCGAGCGCTTCTTCGCCACGCTCGACGTCAACCACGACGGCGAAATCGATCCCGACGAGATCACCCGCTACGAGACCCAGATCGCGCCGTCGAACCGGCGCTCGCTCGGCCTTCTGCCGATCTCCGAACCGGTCGCCACCGCCGACTCCAACTTCAACCGCGGGGTCACGCTCAACGAGTTCCGCACCGCCGCGGACAAGCGCTTCGGCGCGCTCGACCTGGACAGGCGGGGCCTGCTGACGCTCGATCGGCTCGCCGAGATTCGTCCTGAAGGCCCGGCGCGAGAGAAGCGCGACGACGCTTCGCGGCCGCATCTCGATCCAAACGCCGACAGCGGCGGGTGACGGCGCCGAACGTCCTTCACCTTCGGTTCACCGGTGAGGGCGGAGCCAAGGCCGGCGACTAGCGACGGGTTTCTCCGATGGCCCTTTTCGTCTCACTGCTGCCGATCCTGGCCGCCGCGGCCGACATCCCGATCACCGTCACCGGCCGCAACTGGGCGCCGTTCATCAGCCCGATGGGCGAGCCGTTCCGCGCTCGGTCGCTCGACGACGATCCGCTGGCGCGCTGGTTCGGCGGGGCCGACCGCAACCATGACGGCCTGCTCACCGCCGATGAAGCGCTGGCCGACGCGGATCGCTTCTTCGCCACCCTCGACACCAATCATGATCGGGAGATCGATCCGGTCGAGCTCGATCATTACGAACTCGAGATCGCGCCCGAGATCCAGGTCACCATGCGGACCATCCCGGCGCCCGGCACTCCGCGGCCGAAGGGAGTGCGCGACCGCCGGAAGGCGCAGGCGCTCAGCTTCGACGCGCTGATGGGCACCGGCGGAGCGCTCCAGGGCGCCGCGCGCTACGGCCTGCTCAACATCCCCGAGCCGGTGGCGGCGGCGGACACCGACTTCGATCGCGCCGTGTCGCTCGCGGAGTTCCGGCTCGCTGCGGCGCGGCGGTTCCAGCTGCTCGACGGCGGCCAGTCCGGCGCGATCCGGCTCGAGCAGCTCCAGGCGCTGCGCCAGGCCGTCGCCGGCCGCCGGCCAAAGCCCGGCCAGGACGTGCCCGACGAGCGGGTCGGCAACGGGCTGCCAAGCGCCAATTAGCGTCCCATCCAGTTGGTCGCTCCGGGCGGGATGCGCACGTCGAGGCGCTCGAGCGCCTCGGTCAGGAGAATCTGGCAGGCGAGGCGCGAGGTCCGAGTCGCATGGGCCGCAAGGTCGAGCAGGTCCTCCTCCTCCTCGCTCGCGGCGGGCAGCCGCTCGAAATCCTCGGCGGCGACGATCACATGGCAGGTCGAGCAGGCCATCACGCCCTCGCACGCCCCTTCGAGCGGCTGGCGTTCGGCCCAGGCGACGTCGAGCAGCCGCTGGCCAGGCGCCGCTTCCACTTCCTTGTCGAGGGTTCCGTCCGCCCGGAAGAACCGCACCAGGGTCACGCCGCAAACTTCTCCTGCGCCCGGGCGGCCGAGTCGATGCGCTGGAGCGCGTCGACCAGCTCCGCCTCGGTCGTGTAGCGACCGAAGCCGAGGCGGATCGAGGAGCGGGCCGCGCGGTCGCCAAGGCCGATCGCGCGCAGCACGTGGCTGAGCCGGCCCGAGCCGCTGGCGCAGGCGCTCCCCAGCGACAAAGCGAGGTCGCGCAGATCGGCGATTAGTCGTGCCGCATCAATGCCTTCGCGGCGAATATTGAGATTTCCACGATAGCGCTGGTCAATGCTTCCGTTCACGCTCCAGCGCCCTGCGAGCGAAGCTGTCGCGGCATTCCACAAGCGCTCGACGTGGGCCTGATCGGCCTCGCCGCGGCTCGCCGCCAACGTTGCCGCTGCACCGAAGCCGACGCACAATGCCGGCGACAGCGTCCCCGACCGCAGCCCGCGCTCCTGCCCGCCGCCGTGGATCAGCGGCGCGGGCTCGGCGCCCGCGCGCATCCACAGGGCGCCGACCCCCTTGGGACCGTGGATCTTGTGCGCGGACACCGCTACCAAATCGGGGCCAGCCGGGATCGCGACGCGGCCAAGTCCCTGGACGGCATCGCACAGCATCAGCGCACCATGGGCATGGGCCAGCCGCGCAATGTGGCCAACCGGCTGGATAACTCCGATCTCATTGTTCACCAGCATTGCCGCGACGACGGCGACGCGATCGTCGAGCTCGCGTTCGAGGACGGAAAGGTCGACGAGGCCGTCCGCTCCGACCGGCAGAAGGGTGAGCTCAGCGCCCTGCGCGGCCAGCCACTCGCAGCTGTCGAGCACCGCCGCATGCTCGGTCGCGAGAGTGACGATGCGCTTGCGGTCGCCGAAGCCCCGCTCGACCGTGCCCTTGAGCGCCCAGTTGAGCGCCTCGGTCGCGCTGCCGGTGAACGCCAGACTGCCGCCGTCGAGCCCGATCGCTCGCTCGACCTGGCCGCGCGCGACCTCGATCGCGGCCGCCGCCTCGCGGCCCCAGCGCGACGGCGAGTGCGGATTGGCGAACTTGTCTTCGGCCCACGGCCGCATCGCCTCGGCCGCTTCCGGCGCGACCGGGGTGGTCGCCTGATAGTCGAGGTAGATCATGCGGCGCGGGCTTCGGCGGCGGCCCGGACCCGTCGCCATTCGCCGACGAAGCGGTCGATGTCGGCCGCGCTGGTGCCGGGCCCGAAGCTGACCCTGACGACGGTGCTGGCGATGGCCGGCGCGACCGCCATCGCTTCGAGCACCCGGCTCGACTTCATGCTGCCCGACGAGCAGGCGCTGCCGGCCGAAATGGAAATTCCAGCAAGGTCGAACTGCACCAGCTGGCTCGCGCTGGCGACTCCAGGCATGGCGTAGGCGCCGATGGTCGCGATGCGCGGGGCGCCGGCGCCGATCACCGTCCCGCCGGCGTCGACGATCTGCTGCTCGAGCCTGTGCCGCAGCGACTCCAGCTCCGGCATCGCCTTGGCGAAGGCGCGCGAGGCGAGCGCCGCGGCCATGCCGGCGATGCCCGGCAAATTCTCGGTGCCGCGGCGATAGCCGCGCTCCTGCCCGCCGCTCGGGTGGAGCGTCGCCAGGTCCCGGACCAGCAGTGCGCCCGACCCGGGCGACCCGCCGAACTTCTGGCTGGTGAGGGCGATGAAGTCGGCCTCGGGCAGCGCCAGCTTGCCGGCGCCCTGCGCACAATCGGCGAGCAGCAGCCCGCCGGACGCGCGGACCAGCTCGGCGATCCGATCGAGCGGCTGGACGACCCCGGTTTCGTTGTTGACCTGCTGGATCGCGACCAGCGCGGGCGCCGCGCCGAGCGCCGCTTCGAGCGCCGCGAGGTCGATCAGCCCGTCGGCGTGCACCGGAAGCGGTGCGGCATCCGGGCCCATGGCGGCGATGACCGCCTCATGCTCGGTCGGCCCGACGATCCGCCGGGCGAGCTTCGAGCGCCGCGCGACGATCTCGATCGCCTCGCTCCCGCCCGAGGTGAAGATGACGTCATGACGCCGGCCGAGCACCTCGGCGACGGTCCGCCGGGCGTCCTCGAGCACGGCGCGGGCCCGCCGTCCGTCGGCATGCGGCGAGCTCGGGTTGCCAATTCCCTCGAGCGCCCGGGCGATCGCCTCGCGCGCCTCCGGCAGCACCGGGGTGATCGCGGCATGGTCGAGATAAAGGCGCGTCGCCTGGGTCAAAAGCCTTGGATTCCTGCCGATTGCCACATGAACGGCGGCCCCTATATAGGACGTGCTGCCGCGGCGCACCCGTGCTCGCGGCTCCCTGTCGAATAGGCGAGCATCCACCGTCCATGCCCGAAGTGATTTTTCCTGGCCCCGAGGGCCGCCTCGAAGGTCGATTCCATCCCGGGACGCGCCCGCGCGCGCCGGTCGCGCTGATCCTGCATTCGCACCCGCAGGCCGGCGGCACGATGAACAACAAGATCGTGCAGTTGCTCTACCAAACCTTCGTCAAGCGCGGCTTCGCGACCCTACGGTTCAATTTCCGCGGAGTCGGCAAGAGCCAAGGCGTATTCGACAACGGCATCGGCGAATTGAGCGACGCCGCCTCGGCGCTCGACTGGGTCCAGTCGATCCACCCCGAGGCCGAGACGACCTGGGTGGCGGGCGTGAGCTTCGGCGCGTGGATCGGGATGCAGCTGTTGATGCGCCGTCCCGAGATCCGCGGCTTCATCTCGATCGCTCCGCCGGCCAACATGTACGATTTCAGCTTCCTCGCGCCGTGCCCGTCGTCGGGCATCATCATCCAGGGCGAGGCCGACGAGGTGGTCACTCCGAGCGCGGTGCAGAAGCTGGTCGACAAGCTTCGCACCCAGCGCCACATCACCATCCACCACGATCTCATCTCCGGCGCGAACCATTTCTTCGCCAACGAGCTCGACCTGATGATGAAGTCGGTCGACGACTATCTCGACATGCGGCTCGCGACCGACCCGATCAAGCCGCCCACGCCGTCGCGGTCGTCGCGTTCGTAACCGGCACATTCCGGCGCCCATTTTCACCAAGGTTTAACCGGACTGGGTCCATTGTCGACGCCATGCCGAATGGCGATCAACAGGCCCGCCTCGAAGAGGCGTTCGAGCGGATCGAAGAGACGATCCTGCCGTGCATCGCGATGATGCTCGAGACTCTGATCGAGGCGTCGGAGCATGTCGCCGAGGGTGAGCGCCGCTTCCTGATCGGCGAATTGAAGACCCTGGCCTGCGAACTCGAGGAACTGACCCGCGCGGTCGAGCGCTCGAGCCCGGTCCACGTCGAGCCCGGCGAATATAAGGCCCGCGGCGCCGCCTAGCCGCCGATGATCCGCGCATGCAGCGCCGGATCCACATTCCCGCCCGATACGACAATCACCGTGTCCTCGACCGGCGCAATCTTGCCGGCGAGCACTGCGGCCAACGCCGCTGCGCCCCCGGGCTCGGCGACCATCTGGTGCGCTTCCCAAGCGAAGCGAATCGCGGCTTCGACCTCGGCGTCGCTGACCGCAGCCGCCCGGGCGTGGCGCTGCCGGAGGATATCCAGGGTCAGCCGCGCGACGTGGAGAGTCTGGATCGCGTCACACAGCGTCGGCGGTGGGTTGGGGCCGACCGGAACGACTTCGCCTCGCTCAAGGGACATGGCCATGTCGTCCCAGCCGTCCGGCTCGACGACGACGATTTCCGCCTCCGGCACGGCCAGCGCGATTCCGGAGGCGAGGCCACCGCCGCCGCACGGCACGACAATGCGCTTCGGCGCCCGTCCGAGCTGCTCGGCCAGCTCCAGGCCGGCGGTCCCCTGACCGGCGACGATCGCGGGGTCGTCGTAGCTCGGCACCACTGTCGCCCCGCTCTCTTCGGCGATTCGGCTCGCGATCTCCTCGCGGCTCTCGGTCAGGCGGTCGAAGAAGATGATCTCCGCGCCTTCCGCCGCGGTCCCGTCGATCTTCACCCGCGGCGCGTCCGCCGGCATCACGATCACCGCTCGGATCCCGAGCCGCCGGGCGGCGATCGCAACCCCGCGCGCGTGATTGCCCGAGGAGAAAGCGACCACACCCCGCGCCCGCTCCTCGGGCGAGAGCTGGAGCAGGCGATTGGTCGCGCCGCGCAGCTTGAAGGCGCCGCCCGTCTGCAGGCATTCGCACTTGAGCCAGACGCGGGCTCCGGCGATCGCGCTCTCGACCAGCGGCGTGCGCTCGACCAGGCCGGCAATCCGCTCGCCGGCGGCAAGGACGTCGTCTCGGGTCACTGTCATCACCGGCGCCTATGCGGGCGCTGCTGTCCGGTTGCAATTCGCGGAACGGGGCAACACAAGCCGTGACCGCATGCCGCTGATTGCGATCGAAGATATTCCGCTGTGCTGCCCGCGCTGTCGCGCGGCCTTGGCGCAGTCCGACGGAGGCTATTCCTGCGCGCACTGCGGCATCGGCGCCTTCCCGGCCAGCCGCGGGCTACCGGCGCTGGTCGATTTTGAGCGCTCGGTGCTCCAGGCGGGCGACCTCAGCAAGGAGACCGGGGTGCTCAGGCGCAACCCGCCGCGGCCCCTGGTCACGTTCGTCCGCCGCCACCTGATGCCCTATAACGAGCGGGCCGCGCGCAACGCCGAGCGATTTCGGGCGGAACTGCGCCGGCGATCGGACCATCCCCTGGTTCTGATCGTCGGCGGCGGCGCGATCGGCTCGGGCGCCGAGGCGCTCTATGCCGCGCCCGATGTCCGCCTCGTCGCCTTCGACCTCTACGGCTCCGAAAACGTCCAGCTGATCGCCGACGCGCACCATCTGCCGTTCGCCGACGGCAGCTTCGACGGCGTGTGGGTCCAGGCCGTGCTCGAACATGTGCTGGAGCCGCAGCTGGTGGTCGACGAGATCGGGCGGGTCCTCGGCGACGGCGGCCTGGTCTACGCCGAGACGCCCTTCCTCCAGGCCGTCCACGAAGGCCCCTACGACTTCACCCGGTTCACCGACAGCGGCCACCGCTGGCTGTTCCGCCGGTTCGAGCTGATCGATTCGGGCGCGGTGCTCGGCCCGTTCGCCCAGCTGCTGTGGTCGATCAATCAAGCGACCCGCGCGCTGTTCCGCTCGGCCAAGGCCGGGCTCACCGCCCAGTTGCTGTTCTTCTGGCTCAAATATCTCGACCGGCTGGTCCCCGACGGGGAGGCGCGCGACGGCGCCTCGGCGCTGTTCCTGCTCGCCCGCAAGTCCAACACCAGCCTCTCGCCGCGCGACGCGATCGACTATTACCGCGGCACGCAACGACAGTAAGTCATTGAACTTGCCGCGTTCTCGATCAACCGTTGCAGTTTGACGACAAGTGTTCCCCAAAATCATCCACAGGGGCCAAAAAATCTTGCGCGGGCGGACCCCCACCCATATATCGCGCCCCGCTGCCCCATGGGACTTCCAACCGCAAGGCAGCTCCTTGTGTCGAACTATCCAGTTGGAGGTCCCTTGAATTGCACCACCACAATCGCGCGCTGGGGCTAGCCGCCGCCCCGACCGGCAGCCGGGGGGCTGCCGCTATCGCCAAGCAGCGCCCGGTCCAGCCGGTCACTTTGCTGCGTCCGCATGCCGCGCACCGCGCCGCCCGCTTCTTCGTCGAGAAGTTCCCCGGCCGCTCGCTCTATGCGGTCAAGGCAAACCCTTCGGCCGAGCTGCTGCAGATCCTGTGGGACGCCGGCGTCACTCACTATGACGTCGCGTCGATCGGCGAGGTGCGGATGGTCGCGGAGACGCTGCCGCAGGCCGTTCAGTGCTTCATGCACCCGGTCAAAGCCGAGGAAGTGATCGCCGAGGCCTATTTCGGCCATGGCGTGAAGACCTTCTCGCTCGACACGATGGACGAGCTCGACAAGATCGTCCGCGCGACCGCCAGGGACGGCGTTGCCGCGACCGACCTCAACCTGCTCGTCCGGATCAGCGTCGATAACGGCCACGCCAAACTCAGCCTCGGCGCCAAGTTCGGCGCGGAACCAGCTGAAATGAAGCAGCTTCTGATGGCTGCGCGTCAGGCTTCGGATGCCCTCGGCATCTGCTTCCACGTCGGCAGCCAGGCGATGAGCCCGGCGGCCTATGCCGAAGCCCTGAGCC
Organism: Sphingomicrobium sp.; assembly: GCA_035637935.1. Taxonomy (GTDB): domain Bacteria; phylum Pseudomonadota; class Alphaproteobacteria; order Sphingomonadales; family Sphingomonadaceae; genus Sphingomicrobium. The sequence continues at coordinate 18,149 of DASRAY010000138.1, read as the reverse complement.
GCGTCCGCGATGCGATCGTCGAGGCCGCGGTCACGGTCGACATCGTCGACGTCGGCGGCGGCTTCCCGTCGGTCTATCCGGGCATGGAACCGCCGGCGCTCGAAACCTATTTTGCGGTCATCCACGCCGGCTTCGAAGCGCTGCCGATCAGCTACTCGGCCGAACTGTGGTGCGAGCCCGGGCGGGCGCTGTGCGCCGAATATGCGAGCGTCCTCGTCCGGGTCGAGAAGCGGCGCGGATCGGAGCTGTACATCAACGACGGCGCCTATGGCGCCTTGTTCGACGCCGCGCACGTCGGCTGGCGCTATCCGGTCCGCCTGATCCGCGACCGCGACTCGACCACCCGGCCGATGGAGTTCAGCTTCTACGGGCCGACCTGCGACGACCTCGACCATATGGCCGGGCCGTTCGAGCTGCCGGCCGACGTCGGGCCGGGCGACTATATCGAGATCGGCATGCTCGGCGCCTACGGCTGCGCGATGCGCACCGGCTTCAACGGCTTCGGCGTGACGGAAAGCGAGATGGTCGAGGATGAGCCGATGGCCAGCCTGTACCTCGTTCCGGGAAAGATCGTTCGTCCCAACGTCGTCCAGCTGTAGTCTTTCCGCCGCAAGGCGGGCTTTGGGGTGAGGCTGTCCCCCGCGAACGAAACGACATGCCCTTTTTCGCTGCCGAGCCTATAGGCGCGGCATTCGTTGGAGCATGAACATGGAAACGGACACGCTGAACAAGGTTCAGGACGCCGAGCGGATCAACGACACCCGTAAGGCGGAGTTGCTCTCGACCGAGATCGAGCATATCGACATCACCAGCTTCGACGCCCGGCCGATCGTCGATTCGATGGGCAAGATGAGCTTCACCAGCCGCGACCTCGCCCGCGCCGCCGGCATCTACAACCAGATGCTCGAGGATCCGGCCTGCTCGATCATCCTGGTGATCGCCGGTTCCACGTCGGCGGGCGGGTGCATGGACCTTTATGCCGAGCTGGTGAAGTCCAACATGGTCGATGCGATCGTCGCCACGGGCGCTTCGATCGTCGACATGGATTTCTTCGAAGCGCTTGGTCACAAACACTACCAAGCCAATGAAATCCCTGACGATGATACGCTGCGCTCGCTGTACATCGACCGCATCTACGATACCTATATCGACGAGCAGCAGCTGCAGGATTGCGACTTCACCATCGGCAAGATCGCCGACAGCCTCGAGCCGCGCGCTTATTCGAGCAGGGCGTTCATACGCGAGATGGGCAAGTGGCTGAGCGAAGGCAACGCCAAGAAGCCGGGCAGCCTCGTCCAACTCGCCTACGAGCATGACGTGCCGATCTTCTGTCCGGCCTTCGTCGACAGCTCGGCCGGCTTCGGCCTCGTCAAGCACCAGGTCGATGCGATGAAGCGCGGCGGCCATTACATGGTGCTCGACGCGATCGCCGACTTCCGCGAGCTGACCGACATCAAGATCAAGGCCGGCACCACCGGCCTGCTGATGATCGGCGGCGGGGTCCCGAAGAATTTCACCCAGGACACCGTGGTCTGCGCCGAGATCCTCGGCCACGACGACGTCGAGGTGCACAAATATGCGGTGCAGATCACCGTCGCCGACGTCCGCGACGGCGCCTGCTCCTCCTCGACCCTCCAGGAGGCAGCGTCGTGGGGCAAGGTCTCGACCGCTATGGAGCAGATGGTGTTCGCCGAGGCGACCTCGGTGCTCCCCCTGCTGGCCAGCGACGCCTGGCACCGCGGCGCGTGGCGCAACCGCGAGCGGCGCCGCTTCGCCACGCTGTTCGACTAAGTTCGGGGGTCGCTGCGTCCGCTTCGGGGCGGCTCGGGGATCAGCACGGCGCCGGCCAGCGCCAGCGTCACCGCGCCCATCATGTACCAGGCGGGCGCGACCGGGTTGCCGGTCCAGCGAATCAGCAGGGTCTCGAGCAGCTGGGTGGTCCCGCCAAAGATCGCGATCGCCAGCGCGTAGACGAGGCCTGTCGCCCCGGCGCGGACCCGGGCCGGCAGCGCCTGGACGAACAGCAACACGGCGGGCGATGAGCCGAGGATGTGGAACAAGGTCAAGATGGCGGTCGAGGCGAGCAGGGCATTGGCCGTCCGCGCCTCGTTGAGCAGCCGGAACACCGGGACGATCGTGGCGATCAGGAGGAGCCAGGGAACGACCAGCACGCGCTTCGGCCCGAAGCGGTCGGCCAACCACCCGCCGGTCAGGTCGCCGGCGACTCCGATCACGCCGAGCACGACCGTGGCCGCGAAGGCGGTGGGGACCGCCATATGCAGCGTCGCCTGGGCGTAGGTCGTCAGATATTCGAGCGTGTAGTTGCTGATGGTCCCGCCGGCGATGACCAGCAGCCCCGCACCGGCCAGCAGCAGCAGCGGCCGCGCGCCTGCGGCGGCGGGCTCGCCCGCTGCCGGCGGAAGCGTCTCGACCAGCGTCCGGCGCAGGCGCAGCCCGAGCGGGACGATGGCCACCCCGAGCAGCAGCGCGACCCGCCAGCCCCAGGCTTCGAGTTGTGCGCCGCTCAGGACCGACGACAGAAACAGGCCGACCAGGCCGGCGACCAGCACCGCGAGATCGGCCGACGCGAAGTTGAGCGAAATGAACAGGCCGCGCCGGTTGGGTGGTGCGGCCTCCATCAGATAGGCGATGTTCGGGCCGACCTCGCCGCCGAGCGCGAAGCCCTGGACCAGGCGAAAGGTCACGGCGAGGATCGGCGCCGCCAGCCCGATCGCCGAATAAGCCGGAGTCAGCGCCAGCCCCGTCATCGACGCGCCCATCAGGCTGAACGACAGGATCATCGCCGGCTTGCGGCCGCGGCGGTCGGCCATGCGCCCGATCACCAAACCGCCGAGCGGCCGGGTCAGGAACCCGACGCCGAAGGTCGCCAGCGACAGCAACAGCGAGTCCGCCGAATTGCCGGGAAACAGCGCCCGCCCGATCTGGGTGGCGAAGAAGGCGTAAGTGACGAAATCGTAGAATTCCAGCGCATTGCCGGCGGTGACCGCGGCGATCTGCCCCTTGGACAGCGAAGGTCGGCGTTCCTCGGCCACGGCGCTCCCTTCGCTTGGACCAGTCCCGAACCAACCACGGCCGGAAATGGGATTCAATTGCCAACCGAAACAAACTGCCGCACCAGACTGCGATCCAAGCTCGGGGGGATCGATGGAATACAGCCCAATTCTCGCGCCGGTCGTGGCGCTGGTCGCGTGGACGCTGGTCGTCATGCTGTGGATGGTCGTGGCGCGATTCGCCTATTTCCGGCGGCACGGAATCACCCTCGGCAAGCTTCCGCGGGGCTCTCGCGGGCCCAATCTCGACGCCAATCCGGACGCGTCCGAGGCGCAGTGGAAATCGCATAATTACAACCATTTGATGGAGCAGCCGACGATCTTCTATGCGGTTGCGCTAAGCCTCGCGCTGATGGGCTTCGGCGGCGGCATCAACTACTGGCTGGCGTGGGGCTATGTCGGGCTCCGGATCGTCCACAGCCTGGTCCAGGGGACCGTGAACATCGTCCTCTATCGTTTCACGATCTTCGCGCTGTCGACCGTCTGCCTGCTCGGGCTGACGGTTCATGCCGGGGCGCGGATCCTCCACGACTGCCTCGGCTGGCACCTTTTCATGCACTAGCGGCTGAAGCAGGCCGCCAGCTCGACGTGGGTCGACCAGCGGAACTGGCCGACCGGCCTGACCCAGTCGGGCCGGTAGCCGCCATCCGCGAGCGTCCGGGCGTCGCGCGCGAAAGTCGCGGGGTTGCAACTGACATAGGCGATCCGCGGCACCGCCGAAGCGGCGAGCGCGGCCGCCTGCTCCGCCGCACCGGCGCGCGGCGGGTCGAGGATCACCGCATCGAACCGTTTCAACTCGACCGCGTCGAGCGGGCGGCGATAGAGGTCGCGGTGCTCGACCGTCATTGCCGGAGCGGCGTGCCCGAGCGCTCCGGCCGCGTCGCGCGACGCCTCCGCGGCATAAACCGCCCCCGACGCCAGCGCGAACGTCCCAAGGCCCGAGAACAGGTCGGCGGTGCGCCCTGCCCCGGCCGCGGCCGCTTGCACCGCCTCGGCCAGGGCAACTTCGCCCTCCGCCGTCGCCTGGAGGAAGCTCCCGACCGGAAAGGCGACCGGCGTTCCGGACAAAGTGACCGTCGCCGGCTGCGGCTCGTAGATCGTCTCCGGCCCGAGGCCGCGATCGATGCTGAGCCGCGCCAGCGCGTTGGCCGCGGCGAATGCCGTCAGCCGCTCGATGGCCTCCAGCCCGTCCGCGGCCACATCCTTGAGCAGCACGTCGGCCCCTTGGTCGATGAGCGTCAGCTGGGCTTCGGCCGTCCGCTTCGGTCGCAGCAGAGCGCCGAGCAGCTGGCGCAGCGGATCGACCAACGCGAACAGCTCGGGGCGGAGGATGTGGCACTCGGCAAGGTCGACGATCCGGTGCGATTTCGCGGCATTGAAGCCGACGAGGACTCGCGGCCCCGCCCTCACCGCCCGAAGCGTGGCCCGACGGCGGGTCTTCGGCGGCGACAGATGCGGTTCGCGGACGTCGGTCGCGAGCGCGTGCTGGGCCAGCGCCGTTGCCACGCGCGACCCGAGATAGTCGCGATAGGCGGGATCGTCGGCGTGCTGCAGCTGGCACCCGCCGCAGTCGGGAAAGTGACGGCATGGCGGCAGCTGGTGGTGCGGCCCGAAGGCGAGCGCACCGTCGTTGCCGACCGTGTCGCCCGGCACTCCGAACAGGACGTGGCGGCCGCTCGCGGTCACGCCGTCGCCGCGCGCCGCGATTCGGACGATGGCTTCGCTCACAGCGCCGCGATGGCGGCCGGGATGGCCTCGGCGAGGTCGTCGGCGATCATCTGCGGCCCGGCGAGCTCCGCCGCCCGCCCGTGCAGCCAGGCGGCGGCGCAGGCCGCTTCGAACGCCTCCATCCCACGCGCCCGCATCGTCGCTGCCAGTCCGGCAAGCACGTCGCCCGATCCCGCGCTCGCCAGCCACGCCGGCGCTGGCGGAGCAAAGCCGAGCCGGCCGTCGGGCGCGGCGACCAAAGTGTCGGGACCCTTGTAGGCGATCACCGCCCCGCTCCGCCGCGCCGCCTCCAGCGCACGTTCCGGCTTTGCGCCCTCGAGCGTGCCGAACAATTTGCAAAATTCGCCCTCGTGCGGGGTGAGGATCACGTCCTGGCCGCGAAGCCGCGCCGGGTCGCCGACCTGGTCGATCGCGTCGGCGTCGATCACCTTGGGCACGCTGGTAGTCAGCGCCAGGGTCAGCAGCTGCGGGATCTCGCCCATGCCCGGGCCGACCAGCAGGCAGCTGATGCGGTCGTCGTTGACGGTCGCGGTGTCGGTCTGAATGACCGCCGCGGGCAAATTGTCGATGGAGCGCGAGGTGCTGATCCGGACGGTGCCTGCCCCGGCCAGCGCAGCGGCCTTGGCGGCGAGCGCAATCGCCCCGGGCATCTTGCCCGACAGGGCGTGGACCAGGCCGCGGCTGTATTTGTGGCCGCCGGGGTCGAGCGGCGGAAGCTCGGGCGCGGCAATTTCGTGCCACTGCGCGCTCGCGGCGATGCCGATGTCGGCCAGCGCGACGCGCCCGCATCGTTGCATCGCCGGGAACAATCGGTGGGCCGGCTTGAGCGCTCCGAACGTCACCGTCAGGTCGAAGTCCGGGACGTTGCCGAGCTCGGCGCCCCCGTCGCTCTCGACGCCGCTCGGCAGGTCGCAGGCGACGCGTACGACGGCGGCGCTGCACAGCCGCGACAAGTGCTGCGCCGCGGGCTCGTCGAGGCCGCGCTTGAGGCCCGTTCCGAACAGCGCATCGAGCAGCAGCGGTGCCGGCTCGGTCGACTCGGCCAGCGGCTCCACCGCGCCCTCCCACTGTGCCCGCGCCGCCTGTGCGGCTTCGCTCGCCGGCTCGGCGAGCGCGGCGACCCGCACCTTGATGCCGCGTTCTGCGAGGTAGCGCGCGGCGACATAGCCGTCCCCGCCGTTGTTGCCCGGTCCGCACAGGATCAGCGCGGGGAGCGGCCCGGCGAAGCGGTAGGCCGCCTCGCCCAGCGCCGCCCCGGCCCGCTCCATCAGCTGCGCGACGCTGATCCCGGCGTCGATCGCCGCCTGCTCGGCGGCGCGCATCGCTGCGGCGGTGAGGATTGGGCGGCCGGCGCTCATGCGCGCCGTCTAACGCAAGTGCGTCGCCAGACGCCACCATTCGCGCGGCACGCCGTCGGCGGCCGCATCCCGCGCCGAGTCGCTGTCGAACAGCGCGAAACAGGTCGCACCCGAGCCCGACATGCGCAGGAAGGAAACTCCAGGCTGGGTCGAGAGCCACGCAAGCACGGTCTCGATCTGCGGAACGAGCGCCGTGGCCACGGCTTCGAGGTCGTTCCGGCCTTCGCGCCAGTCGCCGAGCCGGCCGTGATCGACCCCGTCCCAGCGCGCGAACACGTCGGCCGTCGACAGCGGAACGCGGGGATTGATGAGCAGCACGGGGGTTCCCGACAGGGCCGACAGATCGACCGGCGTCATTTCGTCGCCTGGGCCCTCGCCCCGCATCGGCAAGCTCAGGAGACAGGCGGGCACGTCGCTGCCGAGCTCGGCGGCGACCGCCTCGGCATGGGTCGGGTCGATTTGCCACAATGACGTCAGCAGGCGCAGCGTCGCCGCCGCATCGGCCGAGCCTCCGCCGATCCCGGACGCCACCGGCAACCGCTTGTCGAGGTGGATCGCGGCCCCTTGCGTCACGCCCGCCTTGTCCAGAAGGGCCTTCGCGGCGCGGATGACGAGATTGTCCGCTGCTGCCGGGAGCTCGGCCGCGAACGGACCCGCCACGGTCAGCGACAGGGCCTCGGCCGGCTCCGCGCTCAACCGGTCGCCGTCGGTGCAGAAGGCGAAGAGCGTCTCGATGTCATGGCGGCCGTCGGGTCGCCGCCCGCGGACGTGGAGCGCGAGGTTGAGCTTCGCCGAAGCGATTTCGCGGCTGGTCAAGGAGCGGCGTTCGCGGGCGTCAGTCCACTCGCCAGCTTCGCCTTCACACGCGCTTCTACGTCATCCTCGGCCGTCACCAGCGAGGCCGCCCAGGCGAACCGCGCCTGGAACCGCCGGCCCGACCGGAACAGGGCATCGCCGAGATGCTCCTGGATCTCGGCCTGGTCCGGGTCCTTTTCGGCCGCCCGCTGCAGGGTCGCGATCGCCTCGTCGACCTTGCCGCGCTTGAACTGCGCCCAGCCGAGCGAATCGGTGATCGACGCATCGTCGGGCGCGAGCTCGCTCGCCTTGCGGATCATCGCCTCGGCATTGTCCATGTCCTCGCCGCGCTCGAGCTTGGCATAGCCGAGGAAGTTGAGCAGCAGCGGCTGTTGCGGAGCGATGGCCAGGCCCTCCTGGAGCGAGGCCCGAGCCTCCGGCCACCGTTTGCCCTCTTCGAGCGCGCTCGCCTGGAGCAGGAGCAGCGGCCACAATTCGTCCTTGAGGCCCTGCGTCTTGGCCAGCGCAACCGCCTTCGCGTAGTTCGCCGCCGCATCGTCGTAACGCTTCATCGAATGATAGACGTCGCCGAGCCGCGACAGATCGCCGACCGTCGGATCGGGCCCGAGCGCCGGCGCCGCGGCGACCGAATATGCCTCATTGAGGCGCTTCTCGTCGCTCAGGATGCGCACCTTGATGTCGCGCACCTGGGCCGCGAGCGCGTCATTGGGCGCGACCGTCTGGAGGACGGAGAGCGCCTGGTCGGCCTGGCCGTCGCCGTCGAGCAGCAGGGCGAGCAGCACGGCCGCGCTGCTGTTCTGCGGATTGGCGAAGCGCGCGACCTGGACCAGCCCGATCGGCGGCGGGCCGCGATCGAGCCGCGCGACGTCGGCCGCGAAGGCGGTCAGCACCTCACTCAAGGCCTTGGCCGCCGAGTCGATCGCCTGGCCGCTCTGCCGGCGCGCGAGGATGCGGTCGCGCGCGGGGCCGACCTCGGTGCCGAGCCCCTCGAGGATGGCGAGCGCGCGCTGCTGGTCGCCGGCGGCGAGGAAGCCGTCGGCGAACGCCAGGCGCAGCCGGGTCTCGCGCGCTCCGGACACGGCGACCGCTCGGCGCGCGAACGGCTCGGCGTCCGCGGTCCGGCGGAACTTGAGCAGGATGGCCGCGCGCTGCTCGGGCTTGACCGGGCCGAGCAGGCCGTTGGCCGGGATCTGGTCGATCGTCTCGAGCGCCTTGTTGAGGTCGCCGCGATTGGCATGGTTCCAGGCGGTCACCAGCGGCGTCAGGAACTCGAGCGCGCCATTGTCGCCCTGGACCGACAGCCATGGCAGCGCCTTCTCCGGCCGGTTGCGGCGCAGCTCCTCGGCAGCCAGCAGCAGCCGGGCGTCGCTGGTCAGCCGCGCCGCCGGGATCTGGTGCGCCAGCTGCAGCGCGAGGTCCATTTGCCCGGCCGCCACTGCCTCGCTCAGCGCCTTGCGCGCGATGTCGACCTGGTTCGGTTCCGCCTGGGACAAGGAGGCGAGCAGTGCCGCCGACCGCGCATGATCGCCGCTCATCGAGGCGGCCCGCGCCTGCAAATAGGCAAGCGCCGGATCGTTGGGCGCGACCCGCAGCTTCGCCGCGGCCGATGCGCCGCCGAGGAGCAGCGCAATCGCGGCCGCACCGCCGAGCCACCTACATGTTCGGGTAATTGGGGCCTCCACCGCCTTCGGGAGTGACCCAGTTGATGTTCTGGGTCGGGTCCTTGATGTCGCACGTCTTGCAGTGGACGCAATTCTGGGCGTTGATCTGCAGCCGCGGCTCGCCATTTCCATCCTCGACAAATTCGTAAACGCCCGCCGGGCAGTAACGCTGCTCGGGGCCGGCATAGACCGGCAGGTTGATTGTCGTCGGTATGTCCGGGTCCTTGAGCGTCAGATGAACCGGCTGGTCTTCCTCGTGGTTTGTGTTGGAGATGAACACCGACGACAGACGGTCGAAGGTCAGCACCCCGTCCGGCTTGGGATAATCGATCGGCCTGGCCTCGGCCTTCCTGCGCAGGGTGGTGTTGTCGGCCTTGTGCTTGAGCGTCCACGGCAGGCGCAGGCCGAGGTACCCGAGCCACATGTCCAGACCCGCATAGAGGGTGCCGAGCATTCCGCCCCAATGGGCGACGGCGGGCTGCGCGTTCCGGACGATCTTCAATTCCTTGACGACCCAGCTCTTGTGCAGGGCCTCGGGGTAGGCGTCGAGCACGTCGCCCGACCGATCCTGTGCAATCGCCGCGAATGCGGCTTCGGCTGCGAGCATCGCCGACTTCATCGCGTTGTGCGTGCCCTTGATCCGCGGGACGTTCACGAAGCCCGCCGAGCAGCCGATCAGGGCGCCGCCGGGGAACACGAGCCTGGGAATCGCCTGCCACCCGCCCTCGTTGATTGCCCGGGCCCCGTAGGACACGCGCCGCCCGCCCTCGATCTCCGCCCGGATCGCGGGGTGGGTCTTCCACCGCTGCAGCTCCTCGAACGGCGAAATGTAGGGGTTGGAATAGTCGAGCGAGACGATGAAGCCCAATGCGACCTGGTTGTTCTCCTGGTGGTAGAGGAACCCGCCGCCCCAGGCGTCGCTGAGCGGCCAGCCCTGGGTGTGGATCACTCGCCCGGGCTTATGTTTCTCCGGGGGAACGTCCCATAACTCCTTGACGCCAAGACCGAAAACCTGCGGTCCGCTCTCGTCACGAAGCTTGAATGTCTCGGTCAGCCGCTTGGTCAGGTGGCCCCGCGCGCCTTCGGCGAACAACGTGTATTTCGCATGCAGCTCGAGGCCGGGCTGGTAGTCGGGCCGATGCGAGCCGTCGCGCGCGATCCCCATGTCGCCGGTCGCCACCCCTTTCACCGAGCCGTCGTCGTTGAACAGGATCTCGGCGGCGGGGAAGCCGGGGAAGATCTCGACTCCCAGCTCCTCCGCCTGTCCCGCCAGCCAGCGGCAGAAATTGCCGAGGCTCAGCGTGTAGGTACCCTTGTTGTGCATGAACGGGGGCAAGAAAAAGTGCGGCATCGCGAACTTGCCGCTTTTGCCGAGGATCCAGTGGTGGTTCTCGCTGACCGGGACGGTCAGAGGCGCGCCCTTGTCCTTCCAGTCCGGAATCAGCTCGTCGAGCGCCTTGGGGTCGAGCACGGCGCCGGACAGGATGTGCGCCCCGACCTCGCTGCCCTTTTCCAGGATGCAGACCGAAACGTCGCGTCCGGCCGCATTTGCCAGCTGCTTGAGGCGGATCGCCGCGGTCAGGCCGGCGGGGCCGCCGCCGACGATTACGACGTCATAGGGCATGGATTCGCGCTCGCTCATGATCCTCCCTTGGCCGCGTTACCCACACAATTCGACTCGTCTGCCCTGCCCATTCCTTGACGTGTCCGTCAATGGTGGGGGAGGAAGCTCACGTGGGCGGGGACGTGGATTCGATCGGCATTGCCGAAGCGCGCGGTGCATTGGCCTGGTGGCTCGAGGCCGGGGTCGACGTCGCGGTGCAGGACAGCCCGCGCGACTGGCTGAAGCCGGCGTCGCGGACCGCCACCGCCCCTCCCCCCGTCGCCAATGTCGCCGAGCCCAGCCACAACACGCTGGCCGAGCTGCAGCATTGGCTGGCGAGCAGCGCCGAGCTTCCGCTCGCCTCGGCGACCGCCCGGCGAATCCTCCCGCACGGGCCGGAGAATGCGCCGATCATGCTGCTCAGCGATGCTCCGGCGCTGGAGGATTTCGCCGCCGGCCAGCCGATCGGCGGCGAGGCCTGGGCTCTCGCCGGGCGAATGCTCGCCGCAATCGGGATCGACGCCGCTGACGCCTACAGCGCGTCTTTGTCCTGCTTCAACACGCCCGGCGCCCGGCTCGCCGATTCGGACCGCGAGGCGTGCGCCGAGATCGCCCGCCGCCACATTCGCCTGGTCCGGCCCGAGCGGCTGATCCTGTTCGGCGACGGGCCGGCGCTCGCCCTCCTCGGCAAGCGTCTGGTCGAGGCCCGCGGCCACGTCCACAAGGTCGAGGGCGTACGCACGATTGCCACCTTCCACCCCCGCCACCTGATTAAGCGGCCGTTAGACAAGTCGTTGGCATGGCGGGACTTGCTGCTGCTGATGGAGGACAAATCTTGAAGTCAGGCCTGGTCGCGTTCGGAGTGATCGTCTGGGCTGCGCCGGTGGTCGCGCAGCCCGCGTCCGATCCGCTCGCTCCGCTCCCGCAGGGGACTCCGGCAACCGCGCCGGTACTGCCGCCGGCGCCGGTAGCCGTCCAGCCCGCTCCGGCGCCGGCGATTCCGGCCGCACCCGCGGTCCCGACCGTGGTCGTGCCAAGAGACTGGCGCGGCGTGTTCGACGCGATCGACGCCGGCAATTGGGCGTCGGCGCGCGCCGGGATCGCGGCACTTCCCGCCGGCGTCCTGACACCCGTCGCGAAGGCCGAGCTGTACACCGCCAAGGATTCGCCGACGGTCGACCTCGCCTCCCTCCAGGCCCTGCTGGCCGAGGCGCCGGACCTGCCGCAAGCCCAGCAGCTGGCGACCATGGCCTGGAATCGCGGCGCGACGACCATGCCCTGGTACGTCGTCGAGAAGGCGACGGTGAACCTCGGCTCGGCCCCGGGCCGCTACAAGGCCCGGCCGGTGTCGGGCGAGCCCGCCGCCGACCAGCTGCGCGCCGCGCTCGATCCGCTGATCAAGGCCGACGATGCCGCCGGCTCGGAAGCCCAGCTGCTGACCTTCGCTCCCCAGATGTCGGTCGAAGCCCGGGCCGAGGCCGCGACCCGGGTCGGCTTCGTCTATTATGTACTCGGCCTCGACATGGACGCGCGGCGGGTCGCCGACACCTGGCGCACGGGCGCCACCGGCGAATGGGCGTCGCAGGCCGCCTGGATCTCGGGCCTGGCCTCGTGGCGGCTCAACGACTGCAACAGTGCCGCCGCCGCCTTCCAGCAGGTCGCCGCGCTTGCTCCGCAGCGCGAACTCCGCGCCGGCGGGCTCTATTGGGCGGCGCGCGCGCAGCAGGCGTGCAAGCGTCCGTGGGCGGTGACCCCGCTACTCAAGGCCGCCGCGACGGCCGCAGAATCGCCGGAGAGCTTCTACGGCCTGCTTGCCCGCGAAACGCTGGGCATGCCGACCCAGCTTCCGCCCGATCGGATGAGCGGCTTCGACCCACCGGTCGAGCAGCTGGCCAACGTCCGCCGGGCGATCGAGCTGGTGCGGATCGGCGAAGCGGGGCTGGCCGAGGAAATGCTGCGCCACCAGGCGAAGATCGGCGCTCCGTCCGAACACCATGCACTGATCCAGGTCGCCAAGCGGCTCGACCTCCCCGCCGCCCAGCTCTACCTCGCCAACAACGGCCAGTGGGGCGCCCGCTCCGATGCCGCCGACCGCTATCCCAACCCGCAGTGGCGTCCGCTCAAAGGGTGGCGGGTCGACCCGGCGCTCGCCTACGGCCACATCGTCCAGGAATCGGCGTTCCGCCGAGGCGCGGTGAGCACGGCGGGCGCGGTCGGGCTGATGCAGGTGCTGCCGGTGACGGCGCAGCTCATTTCGCGCAATCGCGGCGTGCCCTACACCCGGGCCGCGCTCAACGACCCGACCTACAATCTCGAATATGGCCAGAGCTTCATCGAGATGATGCGCGGCAACTCGGGGACCGCCGGCCAGCTGCCGCGGGTCATCGCCTCCTACAATGCCGGGCCGCTGCCGGTGGCGCGCTGGGCGACGATCAACGATCGCGGCGATCCTTTGCTGTGGATCGAGTCCATCCCTTATTGGGAGACTCGCTATTATGTCCCGGCGGTGCTCCGGAACATGTGGGTGTACCAGGGGCTCAACCACGAGCAGACCGCAACCCTCAAGGCGATGGCCGAGCACCGCTGGCCGGCGTTCCCGACCGGCATGACCCGCCTCTCCCACTGACAAAAAACTCCCGGGCGCAGGGGGCCACGCCCGGGAGCCGCGTCGCCCTGAGGGGAGGGCTTCAGCGTTCGATTAGCGCCCGCGTTCGCCGCGCTCGACCGGCGGCGGAGGCGGCGGCGGGGCCGGAGCCGGGCAGACCGACGTCGCCAGGATCACCGAGCCGTCGGCGCAGGTCTGGGTCGCCGGGGGAGCCGGCGGCGGTGGCGGCGGAGGCGGCGGAGCTTCGGCCGCGACCGGCGCAGGCGCCGCGCGGCCGTTGAAATTGTAGACGAGGCTCGCGAGCACGCTGTGCGAGCTGTAGTGGCCCGAGGTCTCGGTGGTGAACGGCACGGCGTTGACTGTGAAGGCGTCGTTGAAGTTGAGGGAACCGGTGCGGAAGTAGCGATACTTGACCCCGGCATCGAGGTTCGGGGTCAGCGCGTAACGCAGCCCCGCGATCCCCTGATAGGCCCAGGCATTGTCGCTGTCGCCGGCCTGCGACGCCCACGCCCGGCCGGCGCCGCCGCCGACATAGCCGCCGAAGCCGCCGCCGAAATTGCCGTCGAGCAAGGCGTTGGCCATCAGCGTCTTGATGCCGATGTGGTTGCCGACGCTGACGTCGTCGGCCGTGGCGGTCGTTCCGGCGGCGGTTCCGACGTCGGTGATCAGCGGGGTGCTGACCCCGAGGCTCTTGACCTTGGCGCGCTTGTATCCTGCTTCGCCTTCGAGCCGGACGGGCCCGAGCTTGTAACCGAGGATCGCGTCGACGTCGTAGCCGTCCTTATAGTCGGCCTTGTAGCCGTTGTCGTAGGTCGTCGTATTGTTGAGGATGACGTCGAGATCGGAGTTGCGCGGGAAGGTCACGCCGCCTTCGATCCCGACATAAGGGCCGTCCGCAGCCGCCAAGGCAGGCGCCGCCAAAGCGACCGAGGCCGTCGCTGCCATCAGTAGTTTACGCATGATTGTATTTTCCCTTTTGGCTGTTGGCCCCTGTTGGCCGCGCGTCTGGGCCGCCGAACTTGGCTGGCGTGTGAATGAAGAATTACATTTCAATGGACGGATTCTGACCGCTCGCCGGCGGCCGCGGCCGGTCCGTTTTTCCGATTCGAGCGTTACGTCGGCCGGGAAGAACCTGCGGCTCGAGGGCCGACCTTGGAGGAGGAATTCATGAGTTCACCAAGCGAGGACGTCGAACGCCTGTACGAAGCCCTGCTGGACGCCTGGAACAACCGGGACCCGGCCGCTTATGCGCGCTTGTTCTCGAGCGATGGCAGCATCGTCGGCTTCGACGGGAGCCCGGTGAACGGGGCCGCCGAGATCGAGGCGCATCTCAAACCCATTTTCGAAGACCATCCTACCGCCCGCTACGTCGCCAAGGTCCGCGAGATTCGGCAGCTGTCGGCGGACTGCGTGCTGCTGCGCGCCGTCGCCGGCATGATCCCGCCGGGCAAGGACGAGATCATGCCCGAACGCAACGCGGTCCAGGCGCTGGTCGCCACCCGGTCGGGCGCCGGGGATTGGCGGATTGCCCTCTTCCAGAACACGCCGGCGCGATTCGACGGGCGGCCCGAAGAAGGCCGAAGACTCACCGAGGAACTTAGCCGGGAGGTTGAGCGGGCGCCCGCTTAGTTCTTGTTTTGTTCTAGCCGCGGGCTTAGCCTTGCGGCATGCCGGTCGAGTCGAATCACGGGCGCGGGGCGACGCACAACCCGACTCCCACCCGCTTCAACCTCAAGGAGCGGGTGGAGGACGGCGAATGGCTCGACCAGGTCGAGGCGCTCGACGGAACGCCGCGGCGCCGGACTACGGTCACGATCGAGCACCCCAAGGGAATCCTGACCCGCAACAATTCGCCCGACATCGGCTTCGACCGCTCGATCAACGCCTATCGCGGCTGCGAACATGGCTGCATCTATTGCTTCGCCCGGCCGACCCATGCCTTCCACGACCTTTCGCCCGGGGTCGATTTCGAATCGCGGCTGTTCGTGAAGCCCAAGGCAGCACAACTGCTCCACGCGGCCCTGTCGCGCCCGGGCTACGAATGCCGGCCGATCGCGATGGGCACCAACACCGATCCCTACCAGCCGATTGAGGAGCGATGGCGGATCACCCGCTCGGTCATCGAGCTGCTGCTCGAAACCCGCCACCCGTTCACCATCACCACCAAGTCCGACCGCGTGCTGCGCGATCTCGACCTGCTAAAGGAGGCCGCTGACCTCAAAATCGCCTCGGTCGCGATCTCGGTCACCTCGCTCGACCCGCAGGTCGCTCGAACCCTCGAGCCGCGCGCACCCCAGCCGCGCAAGCGTCTCGCCGCGGTCAAGGCGCTGAACGACGCCGGAGTGCCCTGCTACGTCGCGATCGCGCCGGTCGTGCCGCAGATCACCGACCATGAGCTCGAGCATATCGTCGAGGCCGCGGTCGCGGCCGGCGCGCCGGGCGGCTTCTACCTCCCGGTGCGCCTGCCGCATGAAGTCGCGCCCTTATTCCGGGCCTGGCTCGACGAGCATTATCCCGACCGCGCGGCCAAGGTGATGGCGACCATCCGTTCGATCCGCGGCGGCCGGGACAACGACCCCAATTTCTTCAGCCGGATGCGCGGCCAGGGGGCGTGGGCCGAGCTGCTGAAGACCCGGTTCGAGATCGCGGCGAAGAAGTACGGGCTGCGCCAGGCCAGGTTCGGGCTGCGCACCGACCTGTTCCAGCCGCCCGAGGGCGACCAGATGCGGCTGCTTTGATCGATCAAGGCGCAAATTTAATCGACCGGCGATCGTGACTTCCGTTCCGCTCCTGTTCTAGGCACCTCGCATGAAATCCCATCTCCTCGGCGCGCTCTTGCTCGCGTCCGCCGCGCCTGCCCTCGGTCAGACCTCGATCGCCACGCTGCCGCCGCCGGCGCTGGTCGATCCCAAGGTCGCCACGCTGCGCGACCATGCGCTCGAGAGCGACCATTATGCCTGGGACATCGTCGAGGGGCTGACGACCGAGGTCGGGCAGCGGCTCGCCGGCACCGAGGCCGAGGCCCGGGCGCGCGACTGGGCGGTGAAGACGCTGACCGCGCTCGGCTTCTCCAACGTCCACGTCGAGCCGTTCGATATGCCGGTTTGGACCCGCGGTGCGGAAGGCGCCGAGATCGTGTCGCCCTTCCCGCAGAAACTGGTCGTCGCAGCGCTCGGCTACAGCGGCTCGACCGGGCCCGAGGGTGTGACCGGCGAGATCGTCCATTTCGACAGCGTCGATGCGCTGCGCGCCGCGCCCGACAGCGCGGTCAAGGGCAAGATCGTGTTCATCGACCACGACATGATGCCGGCGCAGGACGGCTCGGGCTACGGCCAGTTCGGAGCGCCGCGCCGCCAGGGCCCGACCATCGCGTCGCTGAAAGGCGCGCTCGCGATCGTCATCCGCTCGATCGGCACCGACCATCACCGCAACCCGCACACCGGAGTCCAATATTTCACCGACGGCGCGGCCCCGATCCCCGCCGGTGCGCTGACGGTGCCCGATTCCGAGCAGCTCGTCCGCATCCTCAAGCGCGGCAAGCCGGTCGTGATGCACCTGACGCTGGTCAGCCAGAAGACCGCGGGCGGCCGCTCCGGCAATGTCGTTGCCGAGATCCCGGGCCGCGATCCCAACGCTCCGGTCCTGCTCGTCGGCGGCCACCTCGACAGCTGGGACCAGGGGACGGGCGCGATCGACGACGGCGCCGGGGTGGCGATCACGACCGCCGCCGCCAAGCAGATCATGGACGCCGGGCGGCCGCTGCGGACGATCCGCGTCGTCTGGTTCGGCGCCGAGGAGCCCGGCGGGTTCGGCGGCACGGCGCTGGCCAAGGCCCATGCCGGCGACCGCTACGCCATCGCCGGCGAGAGCGACTTCGGCGCCGACCGCATCTGGCGCTTCGGCACGCAGCTGATGAAGACCGACCCCGCGACCTACCGGGCGCTGGAGGCCGCGCTGGCGCCCCTCGGCATCGTCAAGAACGACAAGGCCGAAGCCGACGGCACCGACGTCGACGAGACGATCAAGGCCGGTGCGCCGTGGATCTCGCTCGGCCAGGACGGAACCCGCTATTTCGATATCCATCACACACCCGACGACACGCTCGACAAGATCGACCCGGTGCAGCTGCGCCAGAACGTCGCCGCCTGGACCGCGGCCCTCGCCATCCTGTCGGGCGGAATCGAGCCGGAGCCGAAACGCCGTCCGCGGCGTTGAGCCGGCGAGAAGAGGAGGATCAGATGCGCATTCTGCTCGCCCTGCCCGTGCTGCTCGTCGGCGCGTGCAACGTCGAACGCGACAAGGCCAACGACACCACCGCCATCACCATCAACGAGGCGGAGGTGCAGAACACCGCGGCCGACGTCGGCAACAAGGTCGAGAATATCGCCTCGGACGTCGGCAACGAGGCTCAGAACCTCGGCGACAAGGCCCGGAACACCGACCTCGACGTGAAGGTCGACAAGGACGTGAAGACCGAGAACAAAGCGAAGTAACCGCCTTCGCCAATGGGGTCGGCGGATAGACCGCCAGGCCCCATATCAGGCTGGCTTGCCAGCCGACGCCCGGCTCACGCCGAGCGAAGGCTGGTCGGGGAGACAGGATTCGAACCTGCGACCCTCTGCTCCCAAAGCAGATGCGCTACCGGGCTGCGCTACTCCCCGCCTTCGCCGCTGCGCGGCTTCGGCGGGCAAGCCCGCCTAGGCGCCGTAATCTTGCGGGCTTGCCAGCCGAAGCTCCCGCAGGGAGCGAAGGCTGGTGGGCCCGGAAGGATTCGAACCTCCAACCTAGCCGTTATGAGCGGCCGGCTCTACCGTTGAGCTACAGGCCCTCCCCGGCTCGGCCCAGATAGACGATAGCGGCGCCCGCCGCCAAGCGTGATCGGCGGCTCACGCCGCGGGCAGCAGCAGAGTGAGGCCGGCGGCCGAGGCGAGCAGGTCGCCGCCGGCGATCCGCGCCAAGCCGCGAACCAGCCGCAGGGCAAAGCCGATGCCGAGCGCGCCGAGGTCCTCGTCCGCCGCCGTCTCCGGGCGCGGTTCGAACAATATCGCGTCGGTCAGGCCCTTGAGCGCCGCCGGGCGGCTGATCGAGAAGCGGCACGCGTCGGCGCTGTGCTCGACCGCGAGCCGCAGCCGCTCGCCCGAGCCGGCCTGTTCGATCACCGCCGAGGCCAGCCGGAACAGCAGGCGGTCGGCGAGCTCCGGCTCGACTGCGCAGCCGGGCATCCGCGGCCGCCGCGAGAACTCGAGCTCGACGCCCCGTTCGGCGGCCAGAGCGCGCAGCGATTCGGACAGCATCTCGAGCTGCTCG